>JAZGDQ010000507.1:0-4258 GCA_036477985.1 bacterium | reverse complement strand
GCGCTCTGCGGGCCAGGCGCCTGCCCTCCCGGTCGGCCTCGGCCGTCACCGTGCAGGTGTTCACCACGTAGACATCGGCGCCCGCCCCGAAGGGGACGAGCTCGTAGCCGGCGGCGGCGCAGCGGTGGCGCATGGCCTCCCCCTCGGCCTGATTCAGCTTGCAGCCCAGGCTGATGACCGCTACGCGGCCCCGAGAAGATCGCGCTTCCATGGCCGCCTTCCGAGGAGGGGGGCGGGCGGGCGCCCGCGGAAAAAATGGCGAAAGTTATTGACATCCTTAGCAATTCTACGCCCCCCCTCTTCGGCCCCGCAAGGGGCGGCGCGCTTGACGTTGCCATATTGGGTTGATAGTGTAGCCCCCGTTCGAGGATGACCCGATCCATGAAATTCCGCTGTCCTCCTGGAGGATTTTCCGCCCATTTGACACCTCCTCCGGGGAGAGCGGGCTCACCTCATGGATTCCAGAACTCGGAAATATTTCAAGCGCTCCCGGGCGGAGCCGATCGATTCAAGAGAGGGAGCCTGACCAGAATGCGCGGATTCGATTTTGTTGCGCCCACGACGGTGCAAGGCGCGCTCAAGGCGGCGCGCGGGAAGAGCTACAAGTTCATCGCGGGGGGGACGAACTTCCTCCACGACTTCCGCCACCAGCACGAGGGATTCCCCAAGGTCGTCATCGACCTCATGCGGATTCCCGCCCTTCGGGGCGTCTCGGTGAAGGGGAAGACGGTCACCCTGGCCGCCCTCGCCACCATGACCGACCTCCTCGAGGACAAGGGCATCGCCCGCGAGGCGCCCATCCTCCCGGCCATGGCCGCCAAATTCGCCGGCCCCATCATCCGCAACCGCGCGTCGGTGGCGGGCAACCTCATCGACGGGGGCCCGGCGGCCGACGTCGTTCTCCCCCTCCTGGCCCTCAAGGCCTCGGTCAAGCTCACCGGCCCGCGCGGGCGGCGCACGGTTCCCCTGGATGCGTTCCTGACCGGATACCGCCAGACGGCCATCAAGAAGGGGGAGATCATCACCGCCATCACCTTCCCCGCCCCGGGCAGGGGCCACAAGTGGGGCTACTACAAGCTGGCCCGGCGCAACGCCATGGCCATCACGGTGGTGGGCGTGGCCGTCGTCCTCAGGATGAAGGGGACGGTGTGCCAGGAGGCGGGCATCTCGCTCGGCTCGGTCGCCCCGGTCCCGATCCGGTGCCGCGAGGCCGAGGCCGTGCTCGAGGGGAAGATCATCGACCTCGCCCTCGCCCAGGAGGCGGCCGACGCCTGCGCGGCCGCGGCCGCCCCCATCGACGACATCCGCGCCTCGGCCGAATACCGCCAGCTCATGTGCGAGGTGCTTCCCCGGCGCCTCATCTGCCAGGCGGTGGGCATCCCCCTGGACGCCGGCTAGTCCGCAACCCGAATCCCTCGATTCGAATGGGAGATATCCCTTAAGATGGCGACCGTTGCGAAGACCAAGAAGAAGGCGACGAAGAGGAAGACCGCGACCCGCAAGCCTGCGGCGCGCTCGAAGGCCCGCTCCGCCGCCTTCGTTCCGCCCCCCAAGCTCCCAATCTCCTTCATCGTGAACGGCTCGTCCGTCCAGACCGAGGCGGCCGCCCACACCACCCTGCTCTACCTGCTGCGCGACATCGGCTTCACCGAGGTGAAGAACGGCTGCGAGGCGGGCGACTGCGGCGCCTGCACCATCCTCATCGACGGGGTGGCCGTGAACGCCTGCTGCGTGCTCGGGGTCCAGGCCGAGGGGCGCGAGATCGTCACCGTCAAGGGCATCGGAACGGTCGACAACCTCCACCCGATTCAGGAGAAGTTCATCGAACACGGCGCCATCCAGTGCGGGTTCTGCACGCCGGGCATGATCGTGGCCGCCAAGGCGCTGCTGGACGCGAACCGCCGCCCGAGCCGGGACGAGATCAAGGCGGGGATCGCCGGGAACCTGTGCCGGTGCACCGGCTACGTGAAAATCATCGACGCCATCGAGGCGGCCGCCCAGGAGACCGCGCCTCGGAGAGGAGAGGGAAGAAAATAGTGCCCCCAGCTCAAGCGGGCGGCGCCAAACGCCGCAAATCCTCCGTTCCCGATCTTTCATCGGTGGAGGCGGTTCTGGAGAGCTTCAAAGCCCACAACTACATCGCGGACCGGGCGCTCGCCACCACGCTCTATCTCGCTCTCAAGATCGAAAAGCCCCTCTTCCTCGAGGGGGAGGCGGGCGTGGGCAAGACCGAGCTCGCCAAGGTCCTCGCCTCCGCCTTGGACACCGAGCTGATCCGCCTCCAGTGCTACGAGGGGCTCGACTCGAACTCCGCCCTCTACGAGTGGAACTACGCCAAGCAGCTCCTCCACATCAAGATGGAGGAGAGCCACAACTCCGACGCCAAGAAGGTCGAGAAGGACATCTTCAGCGCCGAGTACCTCATCGAGCGGCCCCTCCTGCGCGCCCTCATGCGCTCGAAGGAGCGCCCCGTCGTCCTCCTCATCGACGAGATCGACCGCTCGGACGAGGAGTTCGAAGCCTTTCTGCTCGAGATCCTCTCGGACTACCAGATCACCATCCCCGAGATGGGCACCATCAAGGCGGCCCGCAAGCCCCTGGTCGTCCTGACGAGCAACCGCACGCGGGAGATCCACGACGCCCTCAAGCGCCGTTGTCTCTACCTCTGGGTCGACTATCCCGCCTTCGAGAAGGAGGTCGAGATCGTCCTCACCAAAGTGCCCGGGACGCCGACCCGCCTCGCCGAGCAGATCTGCCGCTTCATGGTCCAGGCGCGCCAGATGGACTTCTACAAGCGCCCGGGCGTGGCCGAGACGCTCGACTGGGCCCAGGCCCTCCTCGCCCTCCACAAAGATGAGCTCGACCCCGAATCGGTGCGCGACACCATCGGGTGCATCCTCAAGTACCATGAGGACATCAAGCGGGTCGAGAAAGAAGGGTTCGACCGCATCGTGGCGACCGCCCAGCTCGCGCCGGACGCCTGAGCCCCGCCCCGAGCCCCGCGCCGTGATTCGCCCCATCGTCGAAGGAACAATCTCCGGCCGGAGGGTGCGCGTCCCCGGAAAGGGATTGCACGGAGAGATCGTCGGCTTTTGCCGCGCCCTTCGCCGGGCGGGGCTCAAGGTCACCTCCGGGCGCATCATCGACCTCTTCCGCTCCCTCGACCATCTCGACATCACCGACCTCCAAAACATCTACATCTCGACCCACTCCAACCTCGTCTCGAGCCAGGAGGAGAGCGCCCTCTTCGACGCCCTCTTCCGCCGCTACTGGTTCGACGAGCAGGGGAACGAATACGCCGGCGACGACAGCGCCCAGATGGACGCCCCCTTCGAGGACGAAGGCGCCGAGGGCGGCGAGGAGGGCGGCCGCGCGAGCGAGGAGGGGGAGGCCGACCCGGAGGATCAGGGCCGGGACCGCCCCGGCCTGCCGACGGACGAGGAGGAGGAGGGCGGGGCCGAGCCCGGCGAGGCGGGCGAGGATGACGAGGGCGTCCCCTCCTACAGCCCGGCCGAAGTGCTCTCGCGGAAGGATTTCTCCACCTTCGAGGCCGACCAGGTGGCCGAGCTGCGCCGCCTCATCGCCCGCCTCGTCCCCAAGCTGGCCACCAAGATCAGCCGGCGCAAAAAGGTGGCCCTGAACGCCCGCGAGATCGACCTGCGCCGGAGCGTGAAGCGCAGCATCCGCACCGGGGGCGAGGTGCTCCGCCTCTTCCGGCGCAAGCGGCGCATCCAGAAGACCCAGATCGTCCTCATCTGCGACGTCTCGGGCTCGATGGACAGCTACAGCCAGTTCCTCATCCAATTCCTCTACAGCCTGCAGAACGAGATCAAATCGCTGCGCACCTTCGTCTTCAGCACCCGCCTCACCGACGCGACCCCCTACCTCCGCCACAAGGACGTGAATACGGCCCTTCAGCGCCTCGCCTCCGAGGTGCACGACTGGAGCGGGGGGACCCAGATCGGAAACTGCCTGCGGACCTTCAACTTCGAATACGGCCGCAAGATCGTCAACAGCCGCACCACCGTCCTCATCATTTCGGACGGCTGGGACCGGGGCGACACCGAAATCCTCTCCGAGGAGATGAACCGGCTGAAAAAAACGTGCCACCGGATCATCTGGCTCAACCCCCACTAGGGGAGTCCCGGCTACCGGCCCATCGACCGCGGGATGCGCACCGCTCTTCCCTACTGCGACTCCTTCATGTCGGCCCACAACCTGGACAGCCTGGTCGATATGACGCATAAAATCGCAACGC
>JAZGDQ010000506.1:0-2325 GCA_036477985.1 bacterium | reverse complement strand
TGGGCTTGGTGATGAAGTCGAAGGCGCCGTGCTCCATGGCCTCCTTGGCAACCTCCTCTTCGGTGACGGCAGTCACCATGATGACGCCGAGCTAGGGGTCGATCTCCTTGACGCGCCGGAGGTCTCGAGGCCGTCCATCCCGGGCATCGGAATCTTTTCCGGATCGCCCCCGGCGCCTCAGTTGATCCGCTTCTCCTGGGAGGCCCACTCCTTCTCGCGCAGCTTGAACTTCTGGACCTTCCCGGTCGCCGTCTTGGGCAGGGGGCCGAACTCGACCGACTTGGGCGCCTTGAAGCGGGCGATCCGCTCGCGCACGTGGTCGATGATGTCCTGCTCGCTCACCCCGGCGCCGTCCTTCTCGACGACGAAGGCCTTGGGCACCTCGCCCCACTTCTCGTCGGGCACGGCCACCACCGCCACCTCGAGGACGGCGGGATGGGAGGCGATGGCCTTTTCCACCTCGATGGTCGAGATGTTCTCGCCCCCCGAGATGATGATGTCCTTCGCCCGATCGCGCAGGTCGACGTAGCCGTCCGCGTGGGTGACGCCGATGTCGCCGCTGTGGAACCAGCCGCCCTCGAAGGCCTCCGCCGTCGCCTCCTCGTTTCGATAGTAGCCGGCCATGACGTTGTTCCCGCGCATCATGACCTCCCCCTGGGTCTTCTCGTCCCAGGCGATGTCGGCCATCTCCTTGTCCTTCACCGAGCACTCCCCCGTCAGGATGAAGGGAACGCCCTGGCGCGCCTTGCGCCGGGCCTGCTCGTCGGGGGGAAGGGCGTCCCACTCGGGGCGCCAGGCGCAGACGGTGTGGGGGCCGTAGGTCTCGGTGAGGCCGTAGCCGTGGACGATGGTCGCGCCCAGCTCGCCCTCCATGGCGGTGATGATGGTGGGCGAGGGAGGCGCGCCCGCCGTCATGATGGTGACGGGCTGGGGGAAGGGCCCCTCCTTGGCCTTCGGGTCGTTGACGATGCTGATGAGGACGGTGGGCGCCGCGCAGAAGTGGGAGATCTTCTCCTCGTGGATGAGCCGGTGGATCTCGGGCGGGCGGTTGGCGCGCAGGCACACGTGCCGGCCCCCGACGGAGGTCACCCCCCAGGTGTAGCACCACCCGTTGCAGTGGAACATGGGGAGGGTCCAGAGGTAGTTCATGTAGACCGAGCCGCCCACCTCGAGAATCTCGCCGATGGCGTTCAGGTAGGCGCCGCGGTGGGTGTACATCACTCCCTTGGGGCGGCCCGTCGTCCCGCTCGTGTAGTTGATCGAGAGGAGGGAGAGCTCATCCTCCACCCGCCAGGGCAGGTTCTCGCTCTCGGCCGAGGCGATGAACGCCTCATACTCGGGCCCATCGAAGGGAGCGTCGGCGGCCGTGTGTCCGGCCACGTCGTCCACCACGTTGACGAAAGTCTCGACGCCCGAAAATTTTTCGGGATGCTCGGCCAGGGGCTTTCCCCACTCGGCGTCGGCCACGAGGACCTTCGCGCCCGAGTGCTCGCAGATGTAGGAGACTTCGTCCACCGAGAGGCGGATGTTGACGGCCACGAGTATGGCTCCGAGGAGGGGGACGGCGAAGTGCGCCTCGAGCATGGCCGGGATGTTGGGAACCAGGTAGGCCACCCGGTCCCCGGGCCCCACGCCCCGCGCCTTGAGGGCGGCGGCGCAGCGCTGAATCCGCTCGGCGAACTCGGCGTAGGTGTAGCGGTGCGGCCCGTAGACCACCGCCTCCTTTTCCGCATAGACCCAGCTGTTGCGCTCCATGAAGCTCAGCGGGCTGAGCGGGGTGAAATTGACCTGCGGTCCCGGCATCGCGGAGGCCCTCCACATCGATTGATCGATCCGTACGAGCGGCGCCGGGGAGCGCGCCCCATATCGCCAAAAACCCAATCCCGGAAATATGAAGTTAGTGTATCAGAGAAAGGGCGCCTCCGCCCGCGCCGCCGGAGGCGCCCGGAGGGGGCGCGGCCGGCCGCATCAAAAAAAACCCGTCTTTTTCCTTCATTATCCTTCATTATCCCTCACACGACCGCCCCGGCCGCCCCGGCCGCCTTCGTCCCAAGCTCCGGCCAGGGAAGCCCGCAGAAGTCCGAAGTCCCCTCTTCCCCGCTCGACTGCCTTCGACCCGAGCTCAGGCCGAGGGTAGCTCGTCGCGGCTCGGCTGAGCTCGCCGAAGTCAGGCCTCGCGCGGCGCTGTTTCCTCTCCTGGTCCATCCGGCGCTCCTCCCCCTCCACGCCCCCGGCGGCAGGGGCGCTCCGACGGGAGGAGGATACGCGGGATTCGCTTCAAGGTGTGTGCAGGAAATTCGGGGCGACGCCCGCAAGGGCGGCCCC
>JAZGDQ010000505.1:0-4165 GCA_036477985.1 bacterium | reverse complement strand
CGCCTTCGTGGGGTGTCCCGCCCCCACCGCCTCCTCGGTGTATTGCGCCCTCTGATCCGCCATCTCTTCCCCCTGTCTCTATCTAGGCCGCGGGCCCCGCCATGATGCGGCTCAGCCGATGATCGGCATCATGCCGCTCATGCGGCGGGCGTCAGCAGCCGGTTCCCGCTCGAATCCTTCAGGAAACGCCCCGTATCGCGCAGGCGCAGCTCCATCGTCTGCTCGCCCGGGTCGATTCCCACCGAGACGACCTGGCCGATCTGGTTGGTGAGGGGCTCCAGGTCCTCCGTCCGCCCCCAGGGGACGGAGAAGGAGACGTAGTCGTCCTGCTCCACCTCCAGCGCCCGCAGGGTGGAGTCGCGCAACGTCCAAAAGCGCGCGGGCTCCGCAAACCGCTCCACGATGCGCGCCTGCACCTTTCGCGCAACGGCCTCCTGGCGGATCCAGTCGAGATCCAGCCTCCCCCGCGAGGGCAGGCGCACGCCGTAGAGCGCCTGGGAGGCGGCGTCCTTCTCCGCCTCCCCGTCGTCGTGGAGAATGTGATCCCCCCCGCGGTGGTCCTTGGCGTAGAGGACGGGCGCCTGGTTGATGACCGAGTCCCGGCTCGTCTCGGCCGAGACGTTCTCGGCCGGAAAGGCGGGGAGCGCCTTGACGGGATGGAGCGTGGCCGCTTCCTCGGCCGCGAGCGAGAGGCGAAGGCGCCCGAGGGCGTCCACCTCGTAGCGGCCGAGGAAGTCGCCCAGGATGTCCGTCAGCGCCGCCGCCGGCGCGTGGTCGTTCAGCAGGAGGCCCGCCGCCTTGTAGCCGAGCGCGTCGGCCCCCTCGACGGCGCGCGAGAGGGCGAGCGGGTCGATGTCGCCCAAGGCGAAGCCCCAAAAGCCCGTCATGAGGCTCTCGATCACCCGGAAGGGGTTCTCGATGAGGGCGCCCCCCGCGTCGTCGAGCCCCTGGCACACGGCCGACACCTTCCCCGTGGGCGCGGCCGAGAAGGCCGCCGTCGCAATCACGCCCTTCCCCTGGAAGTTGTTCGCCACGTTGACCGTGAAGTTCCCGCCGGGGATCGCCCCGTTGTCGTCGAAGAGCGAGACCGCGCCCTTGATGCGGTGGCCCGCGATGCACCAGGTCCCGGCGCCCGCCGTGTCGATCTTGGGGAGCTTGTAGACGCCGGCGTCGGTCCGCGCCGGGAGGGTGAGGTCCCCCAGCGCGATGGGGAGGGCGTCGCCCTCCCGCTCGGGCGCCGAGTACCGCGAGGCCCGCAGCACGCGGAAGGTGTCCGCCAGCCGGTCCTGCGCCGTGTTGGCCATCTATTCTTCCCCCCAAATGGGCGCGGGTATAAGTAGGCTGGCGGATTGCAGGCGCGATCCTTCCCCCCTCAGGGGGGGAGGCTCTGGGGGGGTGGTGTTAAGATAGACAGCCATCTACACCCCCTCGCATTCGAGGACCACTTCGCCCCGGCGCTCGGAGACGCGCCGCACGGCGAAGCTCGCCACGAGCAGCACGTCGTCCAGGTCCTGTCCCTCGAAGCCCACGCGCACGTCCACCCGCCCCCCAATGACCGGCTCCTGCGCCAGCAGGCGCGTCATGCGCGGGTGCCCCTCCACGTCCGGCTCGTTCGAGAGGGTGAGGGAGAGGGAGGAGACCTCGCGCGAGCGAAAGGCCTCGAGCGGGTCCAGACCCGTCACCCCGCCCTGGGTGACCCGCCCCGCGTCGAGCACCCAGTTGTGGACGCCGAGGAGCGCGTCCGAGCCCTCCCCGAGCTTCATCGCACCGTCGAGCACCCAAGTCCCGTCGAGGAAGAAAGTCCGCCCCGACTGCCCCACCAGGACGTCGGGGGGGATTTTCCGGACGAACACCCGCCGTCCGCTCGCCGTCGTGAGGTGGTACATCACGAGGGCGCGCTTGGCCTCCCCGTGCCGGGCGAGATCCTGAATCGCCTGCGCCGTCGCCTGCCTCACGCGAGCGCCTCCCGAATCTCCAGCTTAAACGCGAAGTCGTCCGGTCCCTCCTCCGCCGGCGCGAACGAGCCGCCCAGGCGCGCCATGAAGAGCGCGGCCGGGTCGTCCACGTCGAGGTGGACGAACAGGGGGAGCGAGCGCTCGGCCGCCGTGTCCTTGACCGCCCGGAACATGGCGAGGAAGAGGTCCTTCTCGGCCTTCGAGACGTGCCGGTAAGGAAGGGCGGCCGAGCGCCCCCGGTTGAGCAGGACGGTGCGCTCCGCCTTGCTCTCGGTCTCGCGCGCCGCCTCGAAGGCCCGCTCCGCCAGGACGTTCCCCCACTCGAAGTGGAAGGCCGGCTCGAAGTAGGGCCCCAGGTGCACCTCGACGATCTCGATGCGCCCGTCCGGATTCCCCGCGTCGCCCTCGATCTTGATCCGCCAGTGGCGGAAGGAGCGGGGCGAGGTGGTCGGGTAGTGGATCATCGTCCCCGCCTGGTGAGTGAGGGTTTCGGAAAGGTCCACCCCGCCGTCCGAATTCCACGCCACGCCGTTTTTCAGCGTTCCCGTGTTCGTGTTCGGCGAGGAGTCCGCCGCGCTCGTCCCGGTCCCCTCGTCCAGCTTCCAGTGAAGCTCCAGGTTTGATTCGTCGGTGAAAATCCCGTTGGAATGATCCAGAACCTCCGCGGCGCTCAGGCCCCGCGAGTAGATCCGAGCCTCCATGATGGAGCCGGTGAAAAATACACTGTATGGAGACGGCGGCCGCCCGCCGACGACGGTTTCCAGGCCGCCGGCGCTGGCAATCCTGATTGAGCCGGTGAAGGCGACCGGAGTCGAATCCAGAGCGCCGTCCAGATAGAGCCGCAAATCAACGCCGTTGTAGACCAGAACCGCATGATGCCAAAAGCCGTCCAGCAATGTCGCCGAATCGGCCAAAATTGACCCGTATGTAAGCGCCTGATTCCTCACCTCGGCGCGAAGTTTTGTGGTGTCGGAAATAAGAAAATTGTAACATTGATCCCCCGCGCTGCCCCCCCACCTTGAGATGATCGCTGAATTGTCGGCGGCCGGCTTGATCCAAGCCTCGATGGTGAGCTGCGCCATCCCGTCGAGGGAGTCGTGGTCCGCCGCCGTAATGACATCATCCACCCCGTCGAATGAAGCCGCGTAAGCCGCCGGCAGGGGGCCGCCCTGGATCTTCACCGTAGCGCCCGGGGAGATGTTGTGCCCGTGGACGACGACGGCGTCGGGCGCCTGGGCCGCGCCGAGGTCGAAGGCGAGCGCCTCGGGATCGAGCGGCGGACTCCCGCTCCTGTGCTTCGTCGCCGGGTCCAGGTCGATGACGTTCCGCGGGCCGTGCGCCCGCGTCGCCGTCGCCTGCCAGCGGTCCCCGAGGGAGAAGGCGGGCGAGGCCGAGCCGTCCGCGAAGCGCACCTTCACCCCGTCATCGAGCGCGGTGTCCGTCGCCGCCGTGAGGAGACCCGTCGCCTCCCAGGCGCCAATGGCCGTCGAGGTCTTCCGCCACTTGAACTTCGCGACGCCCACGTCGCCCGCGAGGTCGATTTCGACGGTGTAGACTTCGAGGACGAGGCCCGTGTAGTCCCCCGTGAAGACGACCGCGCCCGTCCCGTTCGCCACGCGCGGCACGCCCCCGCTCACCGCGCCGGCGACCGTGGAGAGGGCCGCGATTCCCGACGCCTGCCCGATCATGTTCTGGTAGAGAAAGCGGTGGCTCACGTTCCCCCTCCGGCGTCTGATCTGCGAGAGGCCCTCGCGCCCCGGCGGGCCCCCGCACTCCGGCGGCGTCACCGTGCGGGAGAAATGTAGTCCATCGGGGGGGGAAGCGAGGTGCAGGAAATTCGCGGTGGATCGCGCGGGCTAGAGGCGGCCTCAGGGCCGGTCGATGCGGAAGGTGCGCCGGCCCGCCTCGAACTCCTTCAGCCGGCGGAAGAACTCGTCCATCGTGCGCCGGTCCACGAAGGGCGAGCCGTTGATCGTCACGTGGAGATGCGTCTCCCCCGCGCCGCCCCTTGCGAGCGCCTTCTCTATGATGGGCTCGACCGCTTTCTTGAGCAGGTCCACCGACTCGGGGGCGTTGGGCGCGATGGCGATCTCGGGCGCCCCCGCCTCGGCGAGGAAGGCGAGAGAGGGTTTTGGGAAGAAGCCGCCGCGGGCGGCGGCGAAGACGCCGGTCCTTGCCCCCACATTTAGGCGAGTGGCGCCAAAGGCTCT
>JAZGDQ010000504.1:0-7081 GCA_036477985.1 bacterium | reverse complement strand
TTGACGAGGACGGAGGCCCCGCCCCGGCCCAGCGCCACGGCCACACTGGCCCCGATCCGCCGGCTCGCGCCCGTCACGATGGCCGTCTTTCCCGCGAAATCCATGTCCACCCTCCCCCACGCCCGCCGGCGAACGCCCGGGCCGCCCTTACGTGCTCATTCCGCCGTCCATCCGCAGGACGATGCCCGTCACGTAGCCCGCCTCGTCGGAGGCGAGGAACACGAAGCCGGGCGCGATCTCCTCCGGCTCGGCCCAGCGGCCCAGGGGGATGCGCTCGAGGTACCTCGACTCGAACCGCTCGTCCGTGCGGATGGTCTCGGTCATGGGCGTGATGGCCGCGGGGGAGATGCAGTTGACCGTGATGTTGTAGCGGCCCAGTTCGCGCGCCGCGCTCTTGGTGGCGCCGACAATCCCCATCTTGGCCGAGGAGTAGTTGATCTGGCCGATGGTGCCCCGCAGGCCCGCCCCCGAGGTGACGTTGATGATGCGCCCGCTCTTGCGGGGGATCATCCGCTTGGCGGCGGCGTGGATTCCGGCCCAGGTCCCCTTGAGGTGGACGGCGATGACCTCGTCCCATTGCGCCTCGAGCATCTTGTGGAGCATGGCGGCGCGGACGACTCCGGCGTTGTTCACCATCACGTCGATGGGGCCGAACGCCCGCTCGCACTCCTCGACCGCGGCCTCCACATCGGAAAGCCGGCTCACGTCCGCCCGGAAGAACACCGCCTCGCCGCCCTTCTCCCGGACCAGGCCGACCGTCTCCTCCCCGCCCGCCTCGTTCAAGTCGACGGCGACGACGCGCGCGCCCTCGCGCGCGAACGCCTGAACGACCGCCCGCCCGATGCCCTGCGCGGAACCCGTCACGACCGCTGTCTTGCCCTCTAGACGCATGACCTCCCCCTTCCCTCCAGGTTGATGCACCGAATCCAATCCGCGGCGGCCCGGCTCTCATTCCCCGGACGAACTCTCCGCGCGCGAAGATCACCCAGCCCGAATGCGCACATCCACGGCCAGCGCCCCCGCGGACGTGACGATGAGGGGATTGATGTCCACCTCGGCCACCTCCTCCCCCAGCTCGACCGCCATCTCCGAGAGCCGGGCGAGCGCCGCCGCCGCGGCCGGGACGCTCACCCCCGCCCCCCCGCGGACCCCCTCCAGCACGGCTCCACCCCGGAGGCCGCGGAGCATCTCCTCGGCCTCCTCGGCCGGGAAGGGCGGCAGGCGCCGGTCCACCTCCCCCAGGACCTCGACGAAGACGCCGCCCAGGCCCGCGGTGACGCAGGGGCCGAAGGCGGGATCGCGCGAGATGCCGGCGAGGAGCTCCACCCCGCCCGGCGCCATCCGCTGGACGAGGAGGCGGCATCCGGGAACGAGGGCGCGCATGCGCTCCGCCGCCGCGCGAATCTCCTCCTCGGCGTTCAGCCCCACGGCGACTCCGCCCGCATCGGTCTTGTGAACCAGCCCGGGCGAGACCGCCTTGAGGGCGACCGGCCCCCCGAAGCCGCGCCAGGCGGCGAGGGCGTCCTCGGCGGAATCCACAAGGGCGTCCTCGGGCCGGGGGATCCCGTAGAGGTCGAGGAGGGCGCCGCAGGTCTCGATGGGCAGCATCCCCTCCTCGGACCGGGCGGCCGCGGCCACCATCTCGCGGGCGCGGGCGCGGCGGGCCGTGTCGAGCGGCGGGGGCGTCCGCAGGGCCCGCTCGGCGGCCTCCCCCGCGCAGAGGAGCGCGCCCAGGCCGCGAATCGCCCGCCTCGCGTCCCCGAAGACGGGAACGCCCGAGCGGCGCAGGGCGGCGATCTCGCCGGGAGGGCCCGCGAGCCAGGCGCAGGCGAGCGGCTTGGGGCTCTCCCGGAAGAGGGCGCCGATGTCACCGGCCACCTTCTCCCCGACGTGATGGTACACCCCCATGATGAGGCAAACGGCATCGACCGCCGGGTCCGAGAAGACGGCCCGCCCGGCCTCGCGCAGGGGGCTCGAATCGGGGCGGCTGACCATGAGGGAGACCAGGTCCACCGGGTTGTCCACCGCCGCGTACTCGGAGAGCTCCTCGCGCAGCTTCGCCCGCGTCTCCCCCGAGAGGGGGGGGATCTCGAAGCCGGCCGCCACGGCCGCGTCCGCCGCGAGGGAGGCCGCCCCCCCCGAGAAGCTCAATATGGCGAGGCGGTTTCCCCGAACGGGCGCGGCGCGGGCCAGAAAGCACACCGTCTCCATGAGGTCGCCGTAGGATTCGCACAGGTGGACGCCGAACTGGCGCGCGAAGGAGGCGAAGACCGCGTGGGGGGTGGCGAGGGCCGCCGTGTGGCTCATGGCCGCGCGCGCGCCCGCCTCGGTCGCCCCGGCCTTGAGGAGGACGATGGGCTTGCCCGCCTCCAGCGCCCGGAGCGCCGCCGCGCGCAGGCCGGCCCCGTTTCGGACGGACTCCAGGTAGCCGCAGATGACCCGGGTGTGGGGATCGTCCAGGAAATATTCGATGCATTCGGCGAAGTCGACGTCCGCCTCGTTCCCCAGGCTCACGAGGGCGCTGATTCCGGCGCCGTTGTCCTGGAGGTCGGAGATGAGGCAGGCGCCCAGCGCGCCGCTCTGGGTGACGACGGCGACCGGGCCCGGCGTGAGGGGCGCGTCCTCGCGGATCGATATGGTGAAGGTGGCCATCAGCCGGGAGCGGACGTGGACGACGCCCATGCAGTTCGGCCCGAGGAGGCGCATTCCCGACCCGCGCGCGATCCGGAGAATCTCCTCCTGCAGCGCGGCGCCCTCCTCCCCGACCTCGGCGAACCCCGAGGTCATGACCACCGCGGCGCCCACCCCCCGTTCGGCGCACTGGCGCATGGCGGGCCGGACGCTTTCGCGCGGGCAGCAGAACACGGCGAGATCGGGCGTCTCGGGAAGGGCGGCGATGTCGGGGAAGCTCTTCAGCCCCCCGATCTCGCTGCGGTTCGGGTTGATCGGATAGATCGCGCCCTCGAAGCCGTACTCGAGCAAGAGCCGAATCGGGATTCCCCCGAAGCGGTGAAGATTCGAGGAGGCGCCCACCACCGCCACCGAGCGGGGGGCGAAGAGGGGAGCGAGATCGCGCGTGTCCGTCATCACCCGATCCTGAACCGGCGCGGAATCGCCCCCCCGCAGGCAGGCGCTGCTCCCGGGCGCAAAGGATGGAGAGAATCCACCGCTGGCTGGACGAGAAGGACTTCACCGGTCCGGCGCAAACTTTCTTGCGGAAGCTATCATACTTGCCGAAAACCCGGAATCGGCCGCCGGAGGCGCCGGGCCGCGGGGTCAGGAGGCGGCGATCGTGATGCGGTTCCTGCCTCCTTCCTTCGAGGCGTAGAGCGCCTCGTCGGCCGCCAACACGATGGCGTCGCGATCCTCACCGTGGGAGGGGAAGGAGGCGATTCCGCCGCTGAAGGTGGCGGTGAGCGCGCCGCCCTCGGGCAGGGGGTGCTCCCGTTTCCCGAACTCCACCCGCAGCCGGTCCAGAACGGACATCGCCGAAGCCGGGTCCGATTGGGGGAAGAGAACGATGAATTCCTCCCCTCCGTAGCGGCCCACCATGTCCGACTGCCGCAGCTCCTCCTTGAGGAACTGGGCCAGACCCCGGAGGACGGCATCGCCCACCTGATGCCCGTGGGTGTCGTTCACGCTCTTGAACCGGTCGATGTCGAGCATGGCGACCGAGAGCGGCTCCCCGTAGCGCCGCGCCCGGGAGAGGACGCCGTCGAACTGGCGCATCATCGAGGCGCGGTTGAGGATGTGGGTCAGTCCGTCCTGGTCGGAGCGCGCCCGCATGAGAAGAGCCCGCTGGGTCCGCGCGCGCATGCACTGGAGCAGCAGGCCCGGGTCGACGGGCTTGACGAGGTAGTCGTCGCTCCCGGCCTCGAGGGCCTTCTTCTGCCCGCTGGCGAGCCCCACCGAGGTCAAGAACACGATGGGGAGCATCCAGTAGCGGCTGTCCTGCCGGACGACGTGCGCCAGGTCGAAACCGTCGATGCCCGTGAGCATGACGTCCATCAGGAGCAGGTCGGGGTTGAACTCCTCCAGCTCGGTCAGCAAATCCTCCGGGTTGGCGCAGACCTTCACCATGTAGTCGGCGCCCTCCAGCACGTGGCGGATGAAGGAGGCCTGATCGGGATCGTCCTCGACCGAGAGGATGCGGATGGGGATGTCCGGCGGCGGGCCGCTCACCAGGTCCAGGTATTCGAGGAACCGGTCGAGAGAGATCGGCTTGCCGAAAAAGGCGTCTCCTCCCGCCCGGTGGGCCTTCAGCCGCTCCTCGAGGTCCGTCAGCGCGCTCGTCAGGATGACGGGGACGCCGGAGAGGTTCGGATCGGCCTTGACCCTGCGGCACAGCTCGAACCCGTCCATCGTCCCGATCCGGGCGTCCATCACGACGATGTCCGGCCGCTCCTTGCCCAGGAACGAGAGGGGGTCCTCCCCCTCTTGCCAAACCCGGAGCTCATAGCCCTTTCCGTGCTGCATCTCGCCGAGGGCGCCGGCGTGGGAGGGATCGTCGTCCACCAGGGCGATTCGCCGCAGGGCGGCGGCCGCGGGCGGCGGCTCCCGCATCGCCGCCTCGGGCGCCTTGCCCTCGCCCGCCGCGGTGAACACCTCATCCAGGGCGATGACGAATTCGCGGATTCGGGCGATCTCCTCCGGCGAAGGGCTCTGTTCGCCGTCGAGAAACGGCTCGATGAAGGCTTCGGCCGAGCGCCCCGCCTCGGTCACCGGGGGCAGGCCGTAGGTCCCCCCCGTCCCCGCGAGGCGGTGAAACTCCATCCGCAGATCGCGCAGGGCGTCCTGCGGCTCTTCGCCGCCGCCCGCGCGCTCCACCAGACCGTTCATCCGATCGCGCTTCTCGGGCCAACCCTCGATGTATTGGGTTCGGAGGGCTTCGAGCGCCGCGCTCATCCCTGAAGATGAACCCGCCATTTCCTCCTCCATCCGGAGGGAGCCGCCGCCGGGGCGGCGAAGCCCGCTACGGCATGAACTCCCGCACCTGCTCGGCCAGCTTCATGGGGTCGAACGGCTTGGTGAGCACCCCGGCCGCGCCCAGCGACTGAAGATGCTCCAGGTCCGCCCGCTGGGCCTTGGCGGTGAGAAACACGACGGGAATCCCCGAACACGCGGGATTTTCCTTCAGCCGCTTGAGCGTGCCCGGACCGTCCAGGTCGGGCATCATCGCGTCGAGCAGGATCAGGTCGGGCCGCTCCCGCTCGGCGATCTCCAGCCCCTCCATCCCGCCGGACGCGAGGAAAACCTCGAAGCCGCCGACCATTTGGAGGCTCATCTGCGCGACCGTGCGGATATCGTCCTCATCGTCGATCATCAGGATCTTTTCACCGGCCATCGGGCGGATCTCCCTCCCCCGCACTGGGAGGAACGGGAAGGAGCCCGTTGAGCAGCTCGACGACGCGCTCCATGAACTCCTGCTGCGAGGTCTTCGCCTTGGTCAGGAACAGCGTTGTGCCGACCGCGAGCCGCCGGCGCTCGGCCGGCGTCGGCTCCTTGGCGGAATACACGATAATCGGAACCTTCCGCAATTCCAAATCCCGCCGAAGCATGTCGATGACGTAGAATCCATCCCCGTCGGGCATCACGAGGTCGAGGATCATCAGGTCGGGCAGCTTTTGCCGGCACATTTCAACGGCCTTGCGCCCGGACGGGGCGGTTTCCACCCGGGCGCCGTTTTTGTCCAAAAGCCGGGAGAGGACGACGCAAAGATCCGTGTCATCGTCCACAATCAGGACGGTGGGCGGCTCGTCCTTGCGGACGGCCTCCTTCAACCTCTCGAGCAGCCGGCCCTCATCGAGCGGCTTCGTGAGCCAGTCGAGAACGACCGGATAGGGCAGAGCCGGAATTTCGGCCAGCTCCCGCCCGCTCACCACGATTACGGGAAGGTCGGCGCCCTCCGGACGGCTCTTGATCTCTTGCAGCATTTCGAGGCCGTTCATCTTCGGAAGGTTGATGTCCAAAACCAGGGCGGACACGCGGTTCTCGGCTAGATGGGCCAGGGCCTCCTCGGCCGAGTAGGAGACGGCGACGGCGTACCCTTCCTTCTCCAGCAAAATCTGCATCAGCCGGGCGAAATCCCGGTCGTCCTCGCAAATGAGCACCGCGGGGCGCCGAATCCCCCCCCCTCGCCAGATTGCGCGGCCGGCGCCGGCGCCGCGAGCGGAAGGGTGAAGAAGAACGTGCTCCCCGCGCCCACCTCGCTCTCGACCCAGATCCGCCCGCCGTGCTGGTCCACGATGGCCTTGCAGATGGCCAGGCCCAGGCCCGTGCCCCCCTTCTCGCGCGAATCGGAGGAATCCACCTGCTTGAATTTCTCGAATACGCTCTCGACCGCCTCGGGGGGGATGCCGCGTCCGCGGTCGGTCACCCGAATCTCCGCCTCCTCCTCCAGACGCCGGGCGCCGACGGTGACCCGGCTTCCGGAGCCGGAGAACTTGATGGCGTTCGAGAGGAGGTTCGTGAGGACCTGGACGACGGCGTCGCCGTCGGCGTTGACCAGGCAAGACTGCGCCCCGATCTCGATGGCGATTCCCTGATTTTCCGCGAGCCCCCTCATCTCCGCCGACGCGCGCTCCACCAGCTCCTCCACCGGATGGGCGGCGATGTGCAGCTCCATATTTCCCGACTCAATCTTCTCCAGATCGAGGATGTCGTTGATCAGACGGATGAGGCGGTCGGTGTTGTTGACGGCGATCGTCAGAAGCTCCGCGCCCTGGGGCTTCAGGTCCCCCACGACGCCCCCGGTCAATAGGCCCAGCGACCCCCGGATGGAGGTGAGCGGGGTGCGGATCTCGTGGGAGACGACGGAGATGAACTCGTTCTTCATCCGGTCGATCTCGTAGCGCTCGGTGATGTCCCGGACCACCCCGGTGAAAATCCGCTTCTCGCCCACCTTCACCTCGCCCACCGAAAGCTCCATCGGGAATGTCCGCCTGTTCTTCCGAATACCTTCAACCGTGCGGATCAAGCCTATGGCCTTCTTTTCTCCCGTAGTCAAAAAATTCGAGATATAATCATCATGCTCTTCGCTATAGAGCGAGGGCATGAGCATCTTGATGTTTTGCCCCAATAC
>JAZGDQ010000503.1:0-2256 GCA_036477985.1 bacterium | reverse complement strand
TGATAACGACGCGGTGGTTGCGCGCCCCGGGTCCGCCCGCGGGCCGGCGGAATCCCTCGAAGACGGGCGCCGATCGGCGCCGCCCCTTCGGGCGCCGTCGGGCGGAGGAGCGGCCCCCCGGGCTTTTTCGTGCGGTCATGGCCTGCCTCCTGATGCCTGCGCCTCAGTCCCCCTCCGCCCCGGGCGGCGCCGGCATCCGCAGGCGGAGCCGCTCGACGGGATTGCCCTTGCGGAGATGCTCCTCGACCAGCTCGGCCACGTCCTCGCTCTTCACCCCGGCGTACCACACCCCCTCGGGGTAGACCACGATGGTCGGTCCCATGGTGCAGGGCCCCAGGCAGGTGGCGCCGGCGACCGCCGTGTTCGCGGCCAGATCGCTCATGCCCACCGCCTCGTTCAGCGCCTGGATGACCTCGATGCTTCCCTTCGACTGGCAGCAGCCCATCGGGTGGTTCGCCGGGCGCTGGTTGATGCAGACGAATACGTGACGCTTGATGTGTTCCACGGTGTCCCTTTCGCATGAAGAGAGCCCCGCCCCGCCGCGGAGGGGAGGAGGGGGAAACGATGTCCCTGGACGGGATGGCGCAGCCGGGGGGGGGCGGAGGAGAGGCCGCCGCCCCGCCTTCGGGGGCCGTCCATCCCGGGTGACTTCACCGGGGGGAGATGATACCTTCGGGGAAGGAGAAGTCAAGAAATCCGCGCCCGCTCCCGCTCCGCGGGCGGCCCCTCCGCCGCCCGCGCCCCTTTTCATCCGGACCCGATCGGCGAGGCGCGCCTTTCGCGCGCGCGTTCGAGAGGAGAAACTGCGCTGCTCCCCCGTCTCCGCAAGATCTCGATTCCGAACGGGCCGACCCTCCTTCTTCTCCCCGACCGAAAGGCCGCCGTCGTCGCCGTCCAGATCTGGCTCCCGGCGGGGACCTCCGCCGAGCGGGCCGGCCAGGCCGGCATCTCCCACTTCCTCGAGCACATGATCTTCAAGGGATCGCGCGGCCTGGAGGTGGGCGAGCTCGCGGCCGTCGCCGAGGAGGCCGGGGGGGACGTGAACGCCTACACCATGAGCGACGCCACCTACTACCACCTCACCTGCCTGCCCGAGGGGCTGGAGCGGTGCCTCGGCGCCCTGGCCGAGGCGGTGTGGTGGCCCCGGATCACGGCCCGGGACGTGGAGACCGAGCGCAGGGTCGTCCTCGCCGAGATCCACAGGGCGGACGACGACCCCCAACAGTTGCTCCAGAAGCGTCTCTTCCGGCGCGCCTACGGGAGGCGCCACCCCTACGGGCGCCCCATCCTCGGCTCCCGCTCCACGGTGGCGGGCCTGGACGCCGCCGCCCTGCGGCGCCACCACCGGCGCTGCTACGCCCCCGCGGGGGCCGTCGTGGCGCTGGCGGGCGCGGTCTCCGAAAAGCGGGTCCGGGCGCTGCTGGCGCGCAAGCTCGCCGAGCTTCCCGGGGCGCTCGCCCGGCCGGCGCGGCGCCCCGCCGGGAGGATCGCCGTCGCCCGCCCCTCGCCCGAGGGCCGGGGGCCGCGGATCTTCTCCCTCCGGGGCCGATCCGGACTGGCCCATCTGGAGCTCTCCTTCGCCGTCCCCCCGGTCACCCACCCCGACGCCCCCGCGCTCGAGACCCTCGCCCTCATCCTCGGCATGGGGGAGAGCTCGCGCCTCTTCCAGCGCCTGTGCGTCGATGAGGCCCTCATGCACGACGTCTCGACCGACGTCTTCCTCTCGGCCGGGCCGGGCCTCTTCTTCCTGGGCGGGATGGTCGCCCCCTCCCGCACGGGCGAGGCGGCGGAGGCGGTTCTGCGCCACGCCCGCGCTCTCGGGGAGGGAGAGCCGCCGACCGCGGAGGAGATGGATCGCGTCCGCCTCAACTTCGAGGCCGACGTGGCCTTCCGCGCCGAGAGCGCCGGGGGGCGCGCGAACGTCCTCGCCCACTCGGAGCTCGTCACCGGGGACCCGCGCTTCGCCGAGGCTTTTCTCCATAAGGTGATTCGCCTCCGGCCCGCGGACGTGGCCCGCGCGGCGGCGCGCTACCTGCGCCCCGCGGGGCTCACCGGGGGGGTGTTCCTTCCCGCGAATGGAGGAGGAAAGAGTGGGGGAGGAGGAACGGGAGGGGGATCGGGAGGCGGCCGCGCGCTTCGCCAGGCCGTCCGCCGGGGATTCCTCCCGTTGGAGACGGGCGCCGTCAGCGAGGCCGGCGCCGGCGGCGTGGCGGTGGCCGGCGGCAGGCCGGCGGCCTCGGGCAAGGCGAAGGAGAA
>JAZGDQ010000502.1:0-8719 GCA_036477985.1 bacterium | reverse complement strand
GTTCTCGCCCTCCCGGCGCGCTCCATGCCCACCTGGACCGAGCAGTTCGGACACGTCCTCATCGAGGCGATGAGCAGCGGGGCGGTACCGGTCGGCTCGGACTCGGGCGAGATCCCGCGGGTGATCGGGGCGGAGGGCCTGGTGTTTCCCGAGGAGGACGCGGAGGCCCTCGCCGGGGCGCTCGGCCGCCTCCGGGACGAGCCCGGCCTGCGCGCGCGCCTCGCGGCGGCGGGGCGGGAGCGGGCGCTGCGCGAGTACGGCTGGGAGGTCCTCGCCCAAAAGACCCACCTCCTCTACGAGCGCGCCCTCGCGGGGGGGAAAACAGGACCGGGGGGGCCGGGTAGGGGGCACAGCCCCCCGGAGGGGGATGACCGGTGAGCCAACTGGAGCGAGCCGCGAGAAGCTCGGGCTGGGTCTTCGCGAGCAAGGGGGCCGAGCGCCTGCTGCGGATCGGGGTGGTGATCGTTCTCGCCCGCCTCCTCGAGGCGCGGGGCTTCGGCGTCTACTCCTTCGCCTTCGCCTTCGCCGAGATGTTCGCCGTCTTCACCGACGCCGGGCTGCATCCCATCCTGGTGCGCGAGATCGCCAAGGACCGCGCCGCCGCCCCCCGGCTCATGGGGAGCGCCCTCGTCCTCAAGGCGATCCTCACCGCGGTGAGCTGGCTCGCCGCCCTCGTCGTCGCGACCTGGACGATTCCGGCCGGCGAGGCGCGGTGGACGGCGCTGGTCGCCTCCTTCTCCCTCTTCCTCTCCTTCCGGGTCGCCTCCTTCCGCACCGTCTTCGACGCGCCCTTCGAGGCGGGCCTGGAGATGGGGACGCCCGCCCTCTACGGGACGGCGAGCGAGGTCTTCTCGGCGGCCTGCCTCCTCGCCGCCGTCTGGATGCGCTGGCCTCTGCCCGCCCTGATCGGGGTCCAGGTGGCGGCCCACCTTCCGGGCGCGATCCTCCTCGCACGGACCTCGCGGCGCCGCCTCCGGCCCGTCTACGGATTCGCGCCCGCCCTCTGGCGCCGCCTCCTCGTCATGGCGCTGCCGGTGGGGGCGGCCAACCTCTTTCTCATGGCCTACACGCGGAGCGACATCCTCATGCTCGGGTGGATGCGCGGGGAGGTTTCGGTGGGGCTCTACTCGGCGGCCTACAAGCTGACCGGCTCGCTGGGGATCGTTCCCCTCGCCCTGACCACCTCCCTCCTCCCCGTCCTCGCCGCCGCCTTCGGGGAGGGCGACCGCGAGCGGGTGGGGCGGATCTACCGGGGGGTGCTCTCGGCGGCGATCGCCGCGGGCCTGCCTATCGCCGTGGCCGGCTCCCTCCTCTCGACCGAGATCGTCGCGCTCGTCTACGGGCCCGCCTACGCACCGGCCGCGCGGGCGCTGTGGATCCTCGCCTGGGCCGTGGCGTTCAACTTCGTCCTCTACATCCTGACGACCTCGGCCATGGCGGTGGGGCGGGAGCGGCTCTTTATGGTCTACGCGGGCGCACTCTCCCTCCTCAACGTGATCCTCAACGCTCTCCTCATCCCCCGGTTCGGCTTCTTGGGCGCCTGCTGGGCCACGGTGATCGCCGAGGGGGTGATGATGGCGGCCGGGCTGGCCGTCCTGCGCCCCAACGTCGGGCTGCCGGCGGGCGGGGCGGCCCTGCGGGCGCTTCTGTCGGCGGCGGCGGCCGGGGCGGTCCTCGGTTGGCTTCCGGCCCCGCTGGCCGTAAGGTTGATCGGGAGCGCGATCCTCTACACCGTCCTCGTCTACTGGGGGCGGGGGCTGTCGCCCGAGGGACTGGCCGCCCTTCGGCTGATCGTGCGCCAGCGGCTCCGGCCCGAAGCGGGGGAGGGATCATGAACGAGGGCTTGCGAGAGCCGGACGGCGCGGCCTCCTCCTCCCTCCCGCCCGGGACGCCGGTGACCATCCCCGAGCGGCGCCCGGCGCCCGCGCTCCCCCCCCCGTTCGATCCGGATGTCTTCGCGGAAAGGGCGGCGCCGCCCAGGGAGGCTGGGCTCCCCCCCGCCTCCCCGGCCCCCCCCTCCCGGGGGCGGACCTACGCCTACCGGAGCCGGTGGATGCGGGGCGCCGCCGGACTCATCGACGCCCTGGGGGGGACCCTCTTCCGCCCGCGCGAGCGGCCCCTCCGAATCGATCGCGTCCTCCTCATGCGCCCCGACCACCTGGGAGACGTTGTCTTCTCGCTGCCCGCCCTCCGGGCGCTGCGCGAGCGCCTGCCCGAGGCGCGGATCGACTTTCTCATCCACCCCTCGGCGCGCCCCCTCCTCTTGAGCGATCCCGATCGCCCACTGCGGGTGAATCTCATCGATTACGCCGCCCCCTGGCTCCAGCGCCCCAACCCGCGTCGGTTCGCCCCCGACGGGGTGGGTCACCTGGCGGGGCTCCTGCGGCAAAGGAGCCGCGAGATCGGGGGAAGGTACGACCTCGCCATCGACCTCCGGGGGGACTTCTATCTCATCCTGGCGGCGCGCCTGGCGGGGGTGCGCCACCTCGTGGGCCGGGGGATCACCGGGCTGGGCTTCCTCCTCGACGCCGAGGGGGAGGAGGCGGCCGGTCGCCATCAGGTGGAGGGGAGCCTCCGCCTCATCGAGCGGGCCGGGTTCGGGCCGGTGGAGACAGCCCTCCCCGAGCTGTGGCTCTCGCGCGAGGAGCGCGGCCTGGCGCGCACCATGCTGCGCGCGAAGGGGGCGGAGTCCTCCCGCCTCCTCATCGGGGTCCATCCCGGCGCCGGGCAGCAGACCAAGCTCTGGGGCGCGGACAACTACGCCCGCCTCATCGTGCGGGCGGTCAAGGAGCTTCCGGCCCAGGTCGTCCTCCTGGGCGGGCCCGATGACCGGGACGAGGCCGCCGCCGTCATGCTCGGGGTGAAGCGGGCCGGGGCGGAGGAGCGTGTGATCGACCTTTGCGGGAAGATGGCCAGCCTGCGCACCTTCATGGCGGTGGCCAAGGAGTGCGCCCTCTTCGTGGGGAACGACTCGGGTCCGGGGCACATCGCCGCCGCTCTGGGCGTCCCCCTTCTCTCGATCTTCAGCGGGACGAACGATCCGGCCGAGTGGGGGCCCCGGGGGCCCTCGGTCGTCATCATCCGCAAGCGGATCGAGTGCGAGGGGTGCGGGCTCACGTTCTGCGATCACCACTCGTGCATGGTCCAGCTCGACCACGACGCGGTCTTCGACGCGGTGCGCAAATGCGTATCGGGATAGACGCCCGCATGATCTTCATGAGCGGGATTGGAACCTACCTGCGGAATCTCCTCGCCGGGCTGGCCGCCCTCGGCGGAGAGCACGAGTACGTCCTCCTCCTGCGGCGCGCCGACCGGGAGCGCTTCCCGCTGCCGGGCCCCAACTTCGCCTTCGAAGAGGCCGAGGCGCCGCCCTACTCCCTCGCCGAGCAGGTGGGCCTCATGCGCGCCGTCTCCCGGCTGGGGCTCGATCTCATCCACCATCCCCACTACGCCGCCCCCGTCCTGGGGCGCACCCCCATGGTGGCCACCATTCACGATCTCATCCACCAGCTCTTCCCCGAGTTTTGCCCCTCGCGGCTGGCCTGGCGCGTCTCGCGCGTCCTGGCCCGGCGCACCGCCCGCCGGGCGCGGCTCCTCCTCACCGTCTCCGAGCACACCCGCCGCGACATCGTGGCCCACCTCGGGGTTCCGGCCGCGAAGGTGCGCCTCACCTACAACTGCCTCCCGCCGGGATGGAACGAGGGCGGCCCCGAGCCCGCCGCCCTCCCCTCCGCCCTCGCGGCCTTGGGGGAGGCGCGCTTTTTCCTCTACGTCGGGAACCACAAGCGCCACAAGAACCTGCCCCTCCTTCTGGAGGCCTTCGCCCGCCTGCGCGCGAGCGAGAAAGGGGTCCGCCTCGTCCTCACGGGCGGGCGGACCGAGCTGGAGGGGGACCTCGCCCGCCTCGGCCTGGGGGAGGAGGTGGTGTTTCTGGGGGAGGCGCCCCACGAGGCGCTGGCCGCGGTCTACCGCCGGGCGGTCGCCCTCGTCTTTCCCTCCCGCTACGAGGGATTCGGCATGCCCCCGCTCGAGGCCATGGGATGCGGCGTCCCCCCCATCGTCTCCGACGCCGCCTCCCTGCCCGAGGTGGTCGGGGAGGCGGGGCTCATCGTCCCCGTGGGCGAGGCGGCCCCCCTTGAGGAGGCCATGCGCCGCCTCCTGCACGACGCCCCCCTGCGGGAGCGGCTCTCGGCCCGCTCGCGCGAGCGCGCCCGCGCGTTCTCCTGGCGGGCCATGGCCGAGGGCACCCTGGCCGCCTACCGGGACGCCCTGGCCGCCGCGCCCGAGACCGAGGGCCGCCCGGTCGGGAGGGCGGCGTGAGGGAGGAGCGGATCCGCCGGGAGCGCGAGTTCCACCGCGCCCGGAGCAGCCGGCGCGAGGAGAGCTACGCCGTGGAGGACTTGCGCCTCGAGGACGCCGCCTGGCTCTCCCACGAGAGCTGGGTGGGAGACGCCTTCGACCTCCTCGGCGACCTGCGGGGAAAGCGGGTGCTCGACTACGGGGCCGGGGACGGTTCGAGCACGGTCGTCCTCGCCCGGCGGGGGGCCGAGGTGTTCGCCTTCGACATCGCGCACGGCAACAACGTCCTGGCCGGGCGGCGCGCGCGCGCCAACGGGGTGGGCGGGCGGGTCCACCTCCAGGAGATGGCGGGCGAGGCGCTCGGCTACCGCGACGGCGCCTTCGACGCCGTCTACGGGAACGCCATCCTCCACCACTTGGATCTCGACGAGGCGGGGGACGAGCTGGCCCGCGTCCTGCGGCCGGGCGGGGTGGCCGTCTTCAGCGAGCCGTGGGGGGGGAATCCCCTTCTCGAGTTCGTCCGCCGCTGCGTGCCCTACCGCGGCAAGGACCGCACGCCCGACGAGCGGCCCATCCGGCCGGCGGACGTGGAGAAGCTCCGCCGCCGCTTCCCCGGGGCCGAGGTGCGCAACTACCAGCTCCTCTCCATGATCCGCCGGCAGTTCCCTTGGCCTCCCCTCATCGCCCTCCTGGAGGCGATCGACCGCGCGCTCCTCGACCTCTTCCCGGGGCTGGGCCGCTACTGCCGCTACGCCGTCATCGTCCTGCCCAAGGATGCCCCGCCGCCGCCCCACGGGGGAGGCGGCTGATGCGGATGGCCATCGTGCACGACTGGCTGACGGGGATGCGCGGGGGGGAGAAGTGCCTCGAGGTGTTCTGCGAGCTCTATCCCGAGGCCGACATCTTCACCCTCCTCCACGTGCCGGGCTCGGTGTCGGCGGCGATCGAGCGCCACCGCATCGTGACGAGCCCGCTTCAGCGCATCCCCGGGGCGGGCCGCCACTACCGCAACCTCCTGCCCCTGATGCCGGCCGCCGTGCGCATGCTCGATCTGGCGGGCTACGACTTCATCCTCTCGAGCAGCCACTGCGTGGCCAAGGGCGCGCGCGGGGGGGGCGATGCGTTTCACCTGTGCTATTGCTACACCCCGATACGGTACGCCTGGAGCGCCTACGAGGCGTATTTCGGCGGAGACCGCCTGCGCGGGCCGGCCCGCTGGGTCGTCCCCCCCGTCATGGCCTACCTCCGCCGCTGGGACACCGAGGCGAACAAGGGGGTGCACGAGTTCGTCGCCATCAGCCGCACCGTCGCCGAGCGCATCCGCCGCTACTACGGACGGGAGGCCGACGTTCTCTACCCCCCGGTGGACACCGATCGTTACCGCCCCGGGGGGCGGGCGGGCGATTATTATCTCCTCGTCTCGGCCTTCGCGCCCTACAAGCGGGTGGACCTGGCCATCGAGGCATTCAACCGGCTGGGCCGCCCCCTCAAGGTGGTGGGCGCGGGGCAGGATTTCGAGCGGGTGCGGCGGATGGGAGGGCCCAACGTGGAGTTCCTGGGCTGGCAGGATGACGGCGCCCTGGCCGAGCTCTACGCCGGCTGCCGCGCCTTCGTCTTCCCGGGCGAGGAGGACTTCGGCATCACCCCCCTCGAGGCCCAGGCCTGCGGCCGCCCCGTCATCGCCCTCGGGGCGGGCGGCGCGCTCGAGACCGTGGTGGGGCTGAACCGGGAGGACTTCCCGCCCCCGCCCGGGGCGCCCCCTCCCGGGGAGGATGAGGGAGGAGAGCCCACCGGCCTCTTCTTCGGGCCCGAGGAGGCGGACGCCCTCGTGGCGGCGGTCGAGCGCTTCGAGGCCGCCGAGGACGCCTTCCGGCCCGAGGCCGCCCGGGCCCAGGCGCTGCGCTTCGGGCGGGATCGGTTCAAGGAGGAGGTCCGGAGCCGCCTCGCCGCGGGCTGGGCCGCCCACCGCGAGCGCCTGGCGGCCCATGCGGAAGAGGAGGGCTAGGGATGCTGCGCAAGTACGGCCAGCTCAACGTCATCCTTCTCCTGGCGGGGGACGCGGCGGCCCTTTGCGCCTCCTGGCTGGCGGCCTATTTCGTGCGCTTCCGGATCGAGATCATCCCGGTGACCCAGGGCTACCCCCCGCTCTCGGACTATCTCGCCCTTCTCCCCTTCGTGTGGGGGGCCTGGTTCGTCGCCTCCCGCTTCACCCGCCTCTACGACCACCGGGTGGGCCTCAAGAGCGCCCAGGAGATCGGCCGCCTGACCCAGACCATGGCCTGGACCGTGCTCCTCCTGATCGCCCTCACCTTCTTCTACCGCGAGAAGAGCTACAGCCGGGTGATGGCGGTCTACTTTCTCGTGATGGGCGCGATCCTACTCTTCCTCGTCCGGCGCACGGTGTGGTCCACCATAAGGCGGATCCGCCGCCGGGGGGTGGACATGCGCCGCATCCTCGTCGCCGGCTCCTCGTCCCTCGCCCTCCAGACGGCGGCCCAGCTCGATGCCTACCGCTACCTGGGCTTCGAGGTGGTGGGCCACCTCGCCGAGGCCGGCGCGGCCGGCGGGGAGGTGGGCGGGCGGCCCGTCCTCGGGACCCTGGCCCAGGCGCGCGAGGTGGCCGAGCGCGAGCGGATCGAGGAGGTCTACGTCGCCCTCCCCACGGAGCAGGGCGAGGAGCGGGACGCCCTCCTGGACGCGCTGGCGGACACGAGCCTCGACCTTCGCGTGGTGCCCGACTTCCTCGGGCGGATGCGCCTGAACGCGGGCGTCGAGGAGCTCGGCGGGCTGCCCGTCATCCTCCTCTCCCAGACCCCGCTCGTGGGCTGGAACCGGATGATGAAGCGGGGGATGGACCTCATCCTCGGCGCGGCGCTCCTCCTCCTCCTGAGCCCGCTCATGCTCCTGATCGCGGCGCTCATCAAGATCCTCTCCCCGGGGCCGGTCTTCTACCTCCAGGAGCGGATGGGGCTGGATGGCGTGCGGTTCCGGATGTACAAGTTCCGCTCGATGAAGGTGGACGCCGAGCGCGAGACGGGGGCGGTCTGGGCCAAGCCCGACGATTCGCGGCGCACGCCCTTCGGCTCCTTCCTGCGGGCGGCGAGCCTGGACGAGCTGCCCCAGCTCTTCAACGTCCTGCGCGGGGAGATGAGCCTGGTGGGCCCGCGGCCCGAGCGGCCCGTCTTCGTCGAGGAGTTCCGGCGCTCGGTCCCCGGCTACATGCTCCGGCACAAGATCACGAGCGGGATGACGGGATGGGCCCAGGTGAACGGCTGGCGGGGGGACACCTCGATCGAGAGGCGCATCGAGTACGACCTCCACTACATCGAGAACTGGTCCCTCCTCTTCGATTTGCGGATCCTGTGGCTCACCCTCTGGAAGGGCATCGTGAGCAAGAACGCCTACTGAGGCGGCGGGAGGAGCGGTGGTGGAGGAGACGCGCGCCCGGGTGTTGGGGGTGATTCCGGCCAGGTGGGCCTCGACGCGCTTTCCGGGGAAGGCGCTCGCTCCCCTCGCGGGCCGCCCCATGATCGAGCACGTCTACCGCCGGGCGCTGCGGGCGGGCTCCCTGGATAGAGTTCTCGTGGCCACCGACGACGCGCGCATCGCCGAGGCGGTCCGCGCCTTCGGCGGGGAGGTGCGGATGACGGGGGCCGATCACGCCAGCGGGACGGACCGGGTGGCCGAGGTGGCGGCCGGGCCCGAGGGCGAGGGGGCCGGGGTGATCGTCAACGTGCAGGGCGATGAGCCCCTGCTGCGGCCCGGCGACATCGACGCCGCCGTGGCCCCCCTCCTCGGGGAGGACCCGCCCGAGGTTTCGACGCTCGCGGTCGAAATTCGCGGGCCGGAAGATTTTTTGGACCCGAACGTGGTAAAGGTGGTGGTGGGCCGCTCGGGAGACGCGCTGTATTTCTCGCGGGCGCCGATTCCCCACATGCGCGGGCCGCTCGGGACGGCCCCGGCCTCGGCCGGGGCGCTCGCGGGCGAGTGGGCGCGCCTGCGGCCCCGGCCCCTGAAGCACCTGGGCCTGTACGCCTACCGCCGGGACTGCCTGCTCCGCCTGGCGGGGCTGCCGCCCACCCCCATCGAGGAGGCCGAGCGGCTCGAGCAGATGCGCGCCCTCGAGGAGGGGTGGCGCATCCGGGTGGTCCGGGTGGAGAAAGACGCGATCGGAGTCGACGTTCCCGAAGACCTCGCCCGTCTGGAGAGCGACGCCGTCTTTCGCGCCGAGCTCGAGGAGGAAGTCCGAACGTGGCCAAGTACATCTTCGTGACGGGCGGGGTTCTCAGCTCCCTGGGGAAGGGCCTCTCCTCGGCCTCGATCGGCGCCCTTCTCGAGGCGCGCGGGCTGCGCGTCACCCTCCAGAAGTTCGACCCCTACCTGAACGTCGACCCGGGCACCATGAGCCCCTTCCAGCACG
>JAZGDQ010000501.1:0-2286 GCA_036477985.1 bacterium | reverse complement strand
GATGGATCCGGTCATAATTATGCAATTAAACCAGGAATTATTGGCAAAGCCTTTGAACCAGTAAAAGCGGGATTATATTTACTAAGCTGGGATGGCTCTATAAAACGAGAGGATGGAGCAATTCTGTGTAAAGATGGAAAATTAGAATGGGGAAAGGACGAGGGCATTGATAACCCCGTTCCTGTCGGAGTTAAACAGATCAATCCTGATGATCCTGATATATACATTGCCCCTTGGAAATAAGTTTTATCTAGGAGATGTAGCGGGGGGGAGAAGAGGAGCCGCTCAAGCCCCCGTCCAGGACACCTGTCCGCAGAGCCAGTCCACCTGATCGGCGGCGGCGGCGACCACCGGCTCGGGCGCGCGGCGCCCGTCGGCGAGGGCGGCGAAATCCACGGCCGCGCCCGAGGCGTAGCGCAGGCGCCCGCCCGCCCGCTCGATGACGAGGGAGGCCGCCGCGAAGTCGTAGACGCAGTTCGGCTCGATCACCGCCCCGAAGGCCGACCCCGACGCCGCGTAGATGAGATGGAGCGCCGCCGCCGAGAGGGTGAGGCGCGGCCCGGCGTAGTCGATCCGCAGGCCGTCCACCTCGCGGCAGGGGACGAAGAGGTAACTGTGGCTCCCGGCGGGCGCCGGGTCCATCGGGGAGAGGGGCTCCCCGTTGCGCTCGGCGCGCTCCCCGGCCTCGGCCGAGTACATCTCCCCGAAGACGGGAAGGAAGACCGCCCCCCCCTCCACCGCCGGCCCGCGCATGCAGGCCACCGCAACCGCCCAGAAGGGCAGGCCGCTCAGGTAGGGCCCGGTTCCGTCGATGGGATCGATGGCCCACCAGCGGGTGCCGCCGCCGGGGTGGGCGGGCCCGCTCCCCCCGCTCTCCTCGCCCAGGATGTAGTCGCCCGGGAAGCGGGCGCGGATCCGGCTGACGAGGAGGCGCTCGACGGCGCGGTCGGCCTCGGAGACGATGCTCTCGTCCTTGGCCTCGGCCGCCACCCGGCCGAAATGGGCGAGCGCCACCTCCCCGCCCTCGCGCGCGATCTCCTCCAGGAAGGGCCGAAGCCCGTTCTCCGTCACCGGCATTCCGTCTCTCTTGTTGCGGGGAAACCGCGGGGGCGGATGACTCCCCCCCTCCCCTCCTACCACGCCCCCCCGGGGAAGAAAACCCCGGGGGAGTCCCCCTTCCGGGCGGATCGTCAACAATCCGGGCGAAATGTGTTGACATATTCCCGGGGGCTTCCTATCCTCGCGGTTCTCTCTCCGCTATCGATCGAATCCGATGGGAAGGGCGCGACGGATGGCCGCCTCCGCAGGAACGGTCAGGGTCCGCAAGGCGAATCTCACCGAGAAGGCCTACCGCTACCTCGAGGAGCAGATCGCCGAGCTGCGCATCGCCCCCGGCGAGCGGATCGGGGAGGCCGAGGTGGCCCGGCGGCTGCGCATGAGCCGGGGGCCCGTCCGCGAGGCGCTGCGCAAGCTCGAATCGGCCGGCCTCGTCGTCCGCGAGGAGTTCTGCGGCGCCCGGGTGGCGGAGTTCGACGAGAAGGAGCTGGACGAGCTCGACGCCCTGCGGAGCCATCTCCTCGCCCTCGTCGGGCGCCTCGCCGCCGAGCGGGCCGCCCCCGGGCAGATCGGGGAGATGCGCCGTCTCATCGAAAAGATGGAGTCGGCCGTCGGCGAGGAGGACTACACCCTCTACTCCGAGCTCAACCTCCAGTTCCACGCCCTGCTCAACGAGGCCGGGGGGAACTCGAAGCTCTCCTTCCACCTCGCCCAGGTGTACCGGCAGATCCGCCGCTACAACCTGATCGCCATGTCCTTCCGGGAGGGAATGGTCGACTCCATGGAGAGCCACCGGAAGATTCTGGCGGCCGTCGAGGCGGGCGACGCGGCCGCCGCCGAGCGCGAGCTCGCCGGACACGGCCGCCTTTCCTATCAGGTGCTGCGGTCGAACTTCAAGAAACTGCGCCGCGCCTTCCGGCCGGAGGCCCACCCCCCCCGGCGCAACGGGAAGGGGCGGGACCGGAACGGGGCGGGCGGGCGCCCATCGGGCGGCTGAACCGAAGCCGCGCCCGGAGGACAGACGAAATGCCGTTTGCGACGATAAAGCGCCTCACGAACAAGGGGGCGAAGGAGATGATGGCGGCCGCCACCGGGCGGGCGGAGGCGTTCGGCATCGCGGCCACCGTCGCCATCGTGGACGCGGGGGGGCACATGCTCCTCCTCGAGCGGATGGACGGCGGGCGGTTCCACACCATCCACTCCTCCACGACCAAGGCCGTATCCGCCGCC
>JAZGDQ010000500.1:0-7540 GCA_036477985.1 bacterium | reverse complement strand
CACCCGCCGGCCGCCGGCTGGGATCTGGCCCTCCTCTCGGGCGAGGGGCCGCGCCTGGCCGCCCTGGCCCGAAGCTTTCTCGCCGCGGGCAGGCCCATCCTTCGCGGGGTGCGCCGGGGATGGGCGGGCGCCGTTCTTGCCGGAGAGGCAGCGGCGAAAGAAAACGATAGGTGCGATTTTTCCCCGGCGGAGGATGAAGAGCTCCTTCCGCCGGCTTCGCCGGAGGGTGTGCTCGGCGCGATGCTCGCATCGTCGGCCCTGTGCTCCCTCCTCGGCAAAGATGAAGAAACGGTGGGGTCGACCGCGCTGGCCCGATTTGATCTGTCGCGCGGCCGCTTTCAGGCGGCGGCGCGATGAAGTGCACCCGGCGGGAATGCCGCGGCGCTCTCTCACGAGAGGGGCGCCCGCCCGCCGGGCGAAGTTTTGAGGAACCAAGAAATGGAACAGTCCATGGTAGAAACCCCTCCGCGCCGTTTCCGGAGCGAGGAGGAGGCCCCGATCGTTCAGCAGATCGGCAACACCCCGCTCCTGCGGATCCGGCTCCTCGAGAAGGAGCTGCCCGACGTCGAGGTGTACGCCAAGGCCGAGTGGTTCAACCCGGGCGGCTCGGTCAAGGATCGGCCCGCCCTCTTCATCATCCGCGACGCCATCGAGCGGGACGCGCTCCGGCCCGGGATGATTCTTCTCGATTCGACGAGCGGCAACACCGGAATCTCCTACGCGATGATCGGCGCCGCCCTGGGCGTTCCCATCAAGCTCGTCGTGCCCGAAAACGCCAGCCCCGAGCGCAAGGCCACCCTGAAGGCCTACGGGGCCGATGTCGTCTACTCGAGCGCCCTGGAGGGCTCGGACGGCGCCCAGCGGTTGGCCGCGAAGATTTACGAGGAGAACCCGGACGCCTATTTCATGGCGTGTCAATACGACAACCCGGCCAATCCCCGGGCCCACGTCGAGACGACCTCGCTCGAAATCCTCGAGCAGACCGATGGGCGCGTCGACCATTTTGTCTCGGGGCTGGGCACGACGGGCACCCTCGTCGGGACGAGCCGGGGCCTCAAGATGCGCAAGCCCAGCATCCAGACCCACGCCGTCATGCCGGAGTATTCGCTCCACGGCCTCGAGGGGATGAAGCACATCCCCTCGGCCATCCGGCCCAAGATCTACGACGAATCGACGCACGACACCCTCTATCTGGTCAGCACCGAGGAGAGCTACGAGCTCTCCGACCGGCTCGCCGCCGAGGAGGGGATCTTCGCCGGGCACTCGGCGGGCGCCGCCCTGGTGGGCGTGCGCGAGGTGGGCCGGCGGATCGGGAGCGGCGTCATCGTGACCATCTTCCCCGACGGAGGCGACCGCTATCTCAGCAGCGGGGCGTCTTGAGGAGGATTGGTCGAAATTGCGGTTGACGCGCGCCCAGGTGGACCGGATGTGCGACCACGCGAAGGCCGCCTACCCGGACGAGTGCTGCGGCGTCATCCTGGGGCCGCCCGAGGGCGGCGGCCTGCGGCTCATCCCCTGCCGCAACATCCAGGACGAGATGCACGCGCGCGATCCGGAGGCCTACCCGCGGACGGCGCGGCGGGCCTACCTGATCGACCCGTTCGAGTTCGAGCGCGTCCTCGGCGAGGCCCGGGAGAGGGGGGAGGTCCTTCGGGGGATCTTCCACAGCCATCCGGAGGAGGACGCCTACTTCTCCCAGGAGGATCGGGAGGCGGCCGTTCCCTTCGGGGACATTCCCTCCTTCCCCCTGGCCGAGCACGTCGTCATGAGCGTGCGCGATCGCGAGGTGCGCGACTTCAAGGTGTTCCGGTGGGGGAAGGAGGAGAAGGATTTCCTCCCCGGCGACTTCGAGGTGGAAGAGGAAGCGCCGTGAGTGTTTCCGAACGGCTGGCCCGGGCTTCGGTGCTGATCGTCGGGGCCGGAGGGCTCGGCTCTCCCGCCGCGCTGGCGCTGGCCGCCTCGGGCGTGGGCCGCATCGGGCTGGTGGACGACGACGCGGTGGACCTCTCGAACCTGGCGCGGCAGATTCTCCACCGCACGGCCGACCTCGGCCGCCCCAAGGTGGAATCGGGCGCCGAGCGGCTGGGCGCTCTTTCCGCTCGCGTGAGGGTCGAGACCCACCGGCGCCGGATGGAGGCGGGCGACGCCGCCTCCCTGGTGGAAGGATATGAGGTCGTGGTGGACGGGAGCGACAACCTGCCCACCAAGTTCTTGGTGAACGACGCCTGCGTTCTCGCGGGCCGGCCGCTCGTGGCGGGGGCCATCCTCCGCTTCTTCGGCCAGCTCCTGACCGTCCTGCCCGGCGAGAGCGCTTGCTACCGCTGCCTCTTCGGCGGGGTCCCCCCCGAGGGGAGCGCGCCGACCTGCCAGGAGGCGGGGGTGATGGGGGCGGTGGCCGGCTTCATCGGGATGCTCCAGGCGGGCGAAGCCGTGCGGATTCTCGCCGGGCGCCCGCCGGCCTGGGCGGGCCGCCTCTTCACGGCGGACATGTGGAGCGGGCGCTACGGGGACGTGCGGGTGGCGCGCGACCCGGGGTGTGCGGTGTGCGGGGAGTCGCCCGCCATCACCTCGCTCTCGCCGGAGGCCTACCGCTATCCCGGGGAGGGGGCGAGGCGGGATGAAGCAGAGGCCGCGTTGAGCTGATGGGCGAATCGAACTGATTGGAAAGCGGCGGAGACGGCGGGCGGGAAGAGGGCCCGGCGGCTTCGCGGGCGATAATTCTTCGGTCCCCGCACCGTCCTGCGGGGGCCCCACCGGGGCGGGAAGGCACTCATGAAGATGTCGACGAAAGGCCGCTACGCCGTGCTCGCCATGATCGATCTGGCCCAGCACTCCCAGACCCATCCGATTCCGCTTCCCCAAATCGCGAGCCGGCTGGCCATCAGCCAGCACTACCTCGAGCAGCTCTTCGTCAAGATGCGGCGCGCCAAGCTCGTCAAGAGCACCCGGGGGCCGGGCGGGGGGTACATCCTCGCGCTGCCGCCCTCCGAGATCACCATGAAGGCCGTCCTCTCCGCCGTCGAGGAGACGATCCGCCCGGTGGACTGCGGCGAGGAGGTGTCGGCCACCCCGTGCCCCAGCATCGCGGTCTGCGGCAGCCGCCTCCTTTGGCAAAAGCTCGAGACGGCCATCGACCAGACGCTGACCGAGACCACCCTCGAGGATCTCTCCTGCGGGCCGGCGGCCGAGAGCGGCGACACCCTCCGGCTTCCCAGCTTCCCGGTGAGCATCTGACGCCGGCCGGGACCGTGACCCGAATCCGCCGCCTCCGCGGCGCCGCCCGAAGGGTTCCGGCCCTCCTCGCGCTCCTTCTTCTCTGCCTGTCGGCCTTCCCCGCGCACGCGGCCTCCGGGAGCGGGCGCCTTCCCCTCGACACGATCAAGCTTCCCCCCGGTTTCCGGATCCATCTCTACGCCGGCGGCGTGCCGGGGGCGCGCTCGATGGCCCTGGGGGAGAAGGGCACGCTCTTCGTCGGCTCCCGGCGCGAGGGGCGGATCTACGCCCTCCTCGACCGCGACCGCGACGGGCGGGCGGAGGAGACGATCGTCCTCGCCGAGGGGATGAACTGGCCCAACGGGGTGGCCTTCCGAAACGGGGCGCTCTACGTCGCCGAGATCAACCGGATCCTGCGCTTCGATGCGATCGAATCGCGCCTGCGGCGCCCGCCCGCGCCTGTTGTGGTTTACGACCGCCTCCCGCGCGATTATCACCACGGCTGGAAGTTCATCCGCTTCGGGCCCGACGGGCGGCTCTACGTTCCGGTCGGCGCCCCGTGCAACGTCTGTGCGCCGCCCGACCCCTACGCCGCCATCCTGCGGATGCGGCCCGACGGCTCCGGGCTCGAGGTCTTCGCCCGCGGGGTGCGGAACACGGTCGGATTCGACTGGCATCCCGGGACCGGGGAGCTTTGGTTCACCGACAACGGCCGCGACAGGCTGGGCGACGACGTTCCGCCCGACGAGCTGAACCACGCCCCCCGCAAGGGGATGAACTTCGGCTTTCCCTATTGCCACGGAAAGGCGATCCCGGACCCGGAGTACGGCGCGAAACGCGGGTGCGGGGCCTCCACCCCGCCCGCCGCCGAGCTCGGCCCCCACGTCGCCTCCCTCGGGATGCGCTTCTACACGGGGCGGATGTTCCCGCCCGCCTACCGCGGCCAGATCTTCATCGCCGAGCACGGCTCCTGGAACCGCACCGTTCCCATCGGCTACCGGATCACTCTCGTGCGGCTCAGGAAGAGCAAGGCGGTGAGCTACGAGACATTCGCCGAGGGATGGCTCCAGGGGGGGAGCGCCTGGGGGCGGCCGGTGGACGTGCACGTCATGCCCGACGGCGCCCTTCTCGTTTCCGATGATCGGGCGGGGGCCGTCTACCGGATTCACTACAGGAAATAGCGGGCCCGCCGGCCCGGATGGGAAGCGCTCCCCTCAGGCGTGGAGGACGATGAGGCCCCGCTCCACCGTGACGGGGAAGGTTTCCACCGTCGGCTCCTCGTCCGCCTCCTCGTTCTCCACCGCCGCCTCCCCCTCCTCGCCGTCCGGCTCCACCGTGACCGGAAACGCCTTGACCCGCATCTTGTGGGGGTTGAAGTAGGAGCGCCCCGTCGTGATGTCGAACTCCCAGCAGTGCCAAGGGCAGGCGAGAATCCGCCCCTCCATCCCGTAGCGGTAGACGTGGGGCGGGGAGGGGAGGTTGGTCCCCTTCACCTTCCCGAGGCAGAGGGGGCCCCCCTGGTGGGGGCAGACGTTGCGCAGGGCGTGGTAGCTCTCCCCGATGCGGAAGACCCCGATCGAGCGGCCCGCGATCTCGACGATCCGCCGCCCGCCCGGCGGAATCTCGCCCACCCGCGCGATGATGTGTCTTCCCATTGGGTCGGCGCCTCCCGGCCGGCGGCGGGGCCTAGAGGAAATCCGCGAGCTCGACCGTTCGCCCGGCGTGCGAGCTCTCGGCCGCGGCGTAGACCATGGCGAGCGCTTCGAGGGCCATGGCGCCGTCCACCTCGGGGGCGCGGTCCTCGCGCACGCAGTCGGCGAAGTCCTCCAGCGCGTCGCGGAACATGTCGCCCTTGGGCATGTCGTGGACGGTGTCCCGGCCCAGGGGCTCGCGGTCGATGTGAAGGCGGATGGGCTCGGGCGCCTTGGAGGGGTCGCGCCACTGCTGGCCCGTGATGCGGAAGCGCCCCACTCCCTTCGTGCCGTGGACGTTCATGTGAAACGCCCAGGGGCAGGACCAGCCGGCGCCCACGTAGGAGAGGACGCCGTTTTCGTGCTCGAGGATGGTCATCGAGGTGTCCTCCACCTCGGCGGTGGCGTACATCCGCTTGGCGCGCGCGGTGACGGTTTTCACGGGGCCGTGGAGGTAGCGGAAGGTGTCCATGTGGTGAATGGCGAGCTGGATGGACACCCCGGTCGGGTTCAGCTCGGGGTTGGAGCGCCATTTGTCGGGCGTGAGCTCGAGGCCGCGCTCGGTGGAGAAATTGCTCTCGTTCATCGAGATCCGGCCCAGCTCGCCCGCGTCGATGACTTCCTTCAAGCGGCGCGAGACGGCGAGCCGGCGGGCGCTGTGGCCGATGGCGAGTTTGACCCCGGCCTCCCCGACGGCCCGGACGATCCCCTGCGCGTGCTCGAGGCTGTGGGCGATCGGCTTTTCGCAGTAGACGTTCTTCCCGGCCGCGGCGAGCGCCCCGATGTGCTCCATGTGGTTGTGGTTCGGGGTGGTGAGGATGACGGCCTCGACTTCCTCGTCCCGCAGGAGGGCGTCGAAGCTCTCGGCCTCGCGCACCCCGAAGCGCTCCATGAAGTCCCTGCGCTTCTCGGGGGTGCGGCTGAAGCAGGAGACGAGGCGAATCTTTCCTCCCCGAAGGGCGGCCTCGGCCAGGACGTTGGCCCATCGTCCCAGCCCCATCGATGCAACGCGAACCGGTTCGGCCGGCATTTCCTCCTCCTCGTTCGGAATGGCAAAAGATCGAAAACGGACGCCCCCCGGCGCCCGGTCTTCGGGACACTATCACCTGAGGCCCCGGCCCGGAAGGGGGAAGGGGCGCCCGGCGCCGGGACCCGCCCGACCCGAAATTCGCCGAAGGGAAGGGCGTCCCAATACGAATTATCGATATTTGGTGAAAGTGGATGGCTTTGGCCCGTCAAGCGGCCCCTTGCGCATTCAATCGAGCACGACAACAAGTTTTCCTTGCGCCCGGTTTTCTTCCATGTATTGATGGGCTTTTACGATTTCATCCATACGGAAAACCCGGCCGATGTTCACTTTGATTTCTCCATTCATCACCCTGCCGGCATATTTTTTCAATTCGCCTAAATCCAAGTCTTCGGCCTCTCCGGCATAGACGGTGAATCCGATGGTGGGAGGAATCATTTCGAAGGGCTCAAACTCTTTGATGACCCACTCGTTTCCCAGGATGCCCGTCATGCAAACAACGCCCCTGCGGCGGGCGCACTTCAGCGAATCGAGCAAAGAAACCGTTCCCACAAGCTCCAGCACTTTATCCACGCCATCGGGAAACCGCTCTCGAATAGTATGCGCGATGGCTCCTTTGTCGACAATCGCGTGGTCCACTCCGCTTTCTTTTAAGGCGTCAATCTTGTCCGGATTTCGCGTTGTTCCGATGACCGTCAACCCATGCGATTTGGCGAGAGTTGTCGCCGTCATGCCGATGGAAGAAGTCGCGCCGCGGATCAAAAGGGTTTGCCCCGGTTGTATGTCCAGCGCGGCGTGCAGCGATCCCCACGTCGTCTGAAACATTTCGGGCATAGCGCCCAGCGTCGCCCAGTCAAGGTCGGAATCAAAAGGGAAGACGATGCTTTCCGGGGCGCAGGCGTATTCCGCGTAACCGCCGTCGAACTTGCGTCCCATTCCTCCCATGAGGGCGCCCACCTTTTGCCCTTTCCGAAAAGCCGTTCCGGGGCCATCTTCCACAATCCCGACGCATTCGATCCCCAACACCCGCGGAAACTCGACACCGGGGGAATGTCCTTGGCGCGTGAACATCTCGGAGCGGTTCAAGCCGAACGCCTTCACCTGAATGAGGACCCAACCCGGTTTCGGCGAAGGCCGCGGAATGTCTTTGATCTGGAGAACTTCCGGCCCCCCCGCCTTCTCTATTACGACCGCTTTCATAAAAACTCCATTCAAGCCGGGGTTTCCCATATGGCTTTTCGCACAGCAAAATCCCGGAGCGTTACGCCGCGTGCGGGATCAACGAACTCGTTTTGACATGCCCCGGTTGCGGCGCAGCTCCCCTGAGCCGGCATTTCCTGGGTGAAGTTATTATGGCACAAAAGGACATAAGGCCGCTCGCCCGAGAGATGCGGCGGTGAAGACGGGGAGAGAGCGAGAAGTTTCGTTTCGGTGAGTTGGTAGCCCCAAGGGGAATTGAACCCCTGTTTCCGGCTTGAGAGGCCGGCGTCCTGACCGCTAGACGATGGGGCCGAGCGGAAGGAGAACCCCCGCCCGCGGGGAGCGGAGGACCCCGTACCCGACGCGGCGAATATATCCGCACCCCCCCCGCCCGTCAACCCGATTCGGC
>JAZGDQ010000050.1:0-2686 GCA_036477985.1 bacterium | reverse complement strand
ATCGAGGGAGAGGAGATCCCCGTCGAGGAGGGGGACGCGGTGTTCGTTCCCCCGGGCGCGATGCACCAGATCGCCAGCTCGAAGGCGGGGCCGCTCGAGTACCTGGTCATCTACGCCCCGCCCGGGCCGAACGTTTTGTTGCGCGAGAAGGGAGCCTACGGGCTCGCCGGGGGCGAATGAGCCCGGCCCCGCCCAGGGGCCACCGCCGCCCGAGGGGCGCTCATCGCCTGCGCCGCACCGCCGCCGAGAGGGAGGGAGGGGATGGACAAGAAAAACTTCTTCATCATCGAGGTCGGAACCGGCGGCCGCATCCACCTCCCCAAGGAGGTGATGGAGGCCCTCGACGTCGTGCCCGGCAACCAGATCAAATTCGACATCGCCGGCGGAGGGGTGTCGATCGGCCGCCACCAGTTGAAGGATCCCTTCGCCGATCTCGCCAACAAGAAGAAGGGCCCCGACTTCAAGGACCTCTTTGCGAAGGAGGCGGACCGAAAGAAGGAGGCCGCCCGCGTGTTCGAAAAGAGGGTCCAGGAGAAGCACGAGATCCGGCCCGAGGACCGGGAGGATTTCTGGCGCTGAGGGCGGGGCGCCGCCCTAGAGGGTGAAGTCGGGGTCCATGCGCACCTTGGCGGCCTGGCGGATCTCCTCCATCTGGCGCAGGAAGATGATCGTCCGCTTCCGCTCGAGCAGGGAGCTGCGCAAGCGCTTCTCCTCCTGGGCGAAGGCCGCCATGTCGAGGGAGGGCGGCTCCTCGAGGCGGAGGAGGTAGACATCCCGCCCCACGAGAACGCGCGCGTAATCCCCCCTGTTCTTCAGACTGAAGGCCGCCTCGGCGACCTGACGCGAGCCGCCCAGCAGGCGGAGCTCGTCATTCCGGGTGAAGGCGTCGGGCTTGAGCAATTTGACGTCTTGCTCGATCGCGAGGCCGGCGAAGAGCATCCGCCCCGCCCGGAGCTTCCCGAGCCATTCCTGCGACAATCGGGCCAGCCGCGCCGCGCCCTTATCCTCGAGAAACCGCTTGCGCACCTTGCCCTTCACCTCCTGGAACGGCGGGACCACGGACGCGCGGGTCTCGAGCAGGCGGACGAACATCGCCCCTTTCTCGCCCGCCTCCTCGGAGGAGAAGGCGTTCTTTTTCTTTAGACCGAAGGCGAGGGAGGCGAGGGTCCCCCCTTCGGGCGCCGTGGCGGGCGGCGACCCCCTCTCGAAGAGGCGGGTCTGCCCCGAGCGGAGCCCCTCGACGGGCGGCGGCGCCTTCTTGTCCTCGATGGCGTAGCGCACGCTCCGAAGGGCGCGCAGGGCCAGCTCGCGCGCCTTGCGCTCGCGGAGATCCTTCTCCACCTCGGGGCGCGCCTTCTCGAAGGAAAGCCGGCCGGCGCCCTGGCGCTCGCGCACCAGGAGGAGATGGAGGCCGAAGGAGGTCCGTATCGGCTCGCTCACCTCGCCCGCCTTCAGGGAGAAGACCGCCTTTTCGATCTCGGGGACGAGCTGGCCCCGCTCGAAGGATCCCAAGCCGCCTCCCTTGGCGGCGGCCGGACCCTGGGAATTCTTCCGGGCCATGGCGGCGAAATCCTCGCCCCCCTGGATGCGCGCGCGCAGCCCCTCCAGGGTGCGGCGCGCCTCCTCCCACTTGTCCGCCGGGGCGTCGGCGGGAAGCTTCAGGAGAATCTGGCTCGCCGTCACCTTGTCCTTGAGGATGTAGCGCGAGCGGGTCTCCTCGAAGCGGGCGCGGAGATCCTCCTCGCTCATCTTGACGCGGGAGGCGACGGCCTCGAAGGGAAGATGCCACCAGGCCGCCTTGACCCGGGCGCCGACGCGGAACTCCTCCTTGCGCTTTTCGTAAAACTCCTCCAGCTCCTTATCGGGCGCCTCTATCTTGGGGGCGAAGCGAGAGGGCTCGAGGTGAATCGCGTCCACGCGCACGCGCTCGCGAAGCAGGCGATACCTCTCGCGCAACTCGGCCCGCGACACCCAGGCCGCCATCCCGATGTAGCGGCGCAGCCGCTCCATGGTGAGGAGGCGCCGCTGCTCGCGCTCGTAATCGCGCGGGCTCAGCCGGTTCGCTTCCAGAACGCGGCGGTAGACGGCGGGGTCGAACTTCCCCGCGCGCTGGAAATCGGGCAGCTCCTGGATGCGAAGGGCCAGCTCCTCATCCGTGATCCGGATGCCGAGCCGCTCGGCCTCCTCGAGCTGGAGCTTCTCGAAGACGAGCCCGTTCAGGGTGCGCTGGCGCAGGCCCAGCTGTTGGGCCATCTCCTCGGTGAAGGCCGCGCCCACCTGGCGCCGCACGGCCTCGGCCTGGAGGAAGTAGCGCCGCTCGAACTCGCGGACCGAGACGGGCGTCTCATTCACCCACAAGGCCACGCGGCCGCCCGAAACCACCCGCCTCCGGCTCGTCAGGGCGAATCCGCCCCAGGAGACGAAGGTGAGGGCCACGAAGCCGAGCACCCCCTTCAAGACCCAGGATTTGCCCTTCTCTCTCAAATACGAAATCATTTCCCCGATATCCCTCCCCCGCCGCGCGCGCGCGGGGCCGGCCCGGCCGGCCCCAAAACCCGATATTCCCCAAAGCAGGCGCATTAAAATATCCCAGGCGCGCCCAACTCCGCAATGCCCCCAGCCCGCAACCCCCGCTCCATCGGCCGAGTCCCTCCCCCCTCCTCCGAGGGAGGAGGGGGGAGGGAAT
>JAZGDQ010000005.1:0-10587 GCA_036477985.1 bacterium | reverse complement strand
CCCCCCGTGCCCCCTCTGCCCCCACCTCCCCTCCTTCGCTCTTCCGGCATATAGGGAGGCCTCCCCATGGAAGAGCCGGCCGGGCGGCTCCGCCTCCGGGTTCTGGGCCGCGTCCAGGGCGTGTGGTTCCGGGCGAGCGCCCGGGAGGCGGCCCGCCGGCTGGGCCTGACGGGCTGGGTGCGCAACCTGCCGGACGGCTCGGTCGAGCTGGTGGCCGAGGGGGGCGCGGAGGCGCTCGAGGCGCTGCGCGCCTGGTGCCGCCGGGGGCCGCCCCACGCGCAGGGGGAGGAGGTGCGCGCCGAGGCGGGCGCGGCGACGGGGGAGTTCTCCGGCTTCGAGGTGCGCTAGCCGCCGGGCGGCGGCGCTAGACGCCGGTGTAGCCGGTCCAGAAGATGAGGTAGGAGGAGATGATGCTCAGGTAGTTGGAGATCAGGAGGAAGCCGACGGCGAGGAGCATCAGGCTGCTTCCCAGCTCCACCGCCCGGAAGTAGCGGCGGAAGGACTCGTAGAAGCGGAAGAAGTAGCCCACCCCGAGCCCGCTCAACAGGAAGGGAACTCCGAGGCCGAGCGAGTAGCTCGCCAGGAGCAAAACGCCGCGCGTGGCCGTATCCTGGGTGCCGGCGAAGAGGAGGATGCTCCCCAGGATGGGGCCCACGCAGGGGGTCCAGCCCGCCGCGAAGGTGACGCCGACGAGAAAGCTGCCCGCCCATCCGGCCGGCTTGCTCTTGAGGGCGACGCGCTTCTCCTGGGAGATGGCGGGGAGGTAGACCGAGACGACCAGGTAGAGGCCGACGGCCGAGAGGACGCCCCCCAGGGTCGGGAGCCCGCGGAAGACCCCGACCGTGCCCGCCAGAACGGCCAGGACGGCGAGCCCCGCCGACAGCCCGCCCGGCAGGCGGTTCAGGGCGAGCTGAATCCGGAAATCCATGGCCCGGTCCCCGACGTAGAGGCCGAACATGGTGATGAAGATTCCGCCCACGATCCGGATCACGTCCTGGTAGGCGAAGAGCACGTTCCCCAGAAGGGAGACGCTCGCGCCCAGGGCCACGAAGACGGCCGAGAAGCCGGCGATGAAGAAGAGGGAGTTCCACAGAATGACGCCGCGCAGGCCGGCGTCCCCGCCTCCATCGCGGACCTCTTCGTAGCTCAGCCCGGTCAGGTAGGAGAGGTAGCTCGGGAAGAGCGGAAGCACGCAAGGAGAGACGAAGCTCAAAACCCCCGCGAAGAAAGCCAGGCCCAGGGATACGCTATCCGGCGCCACGATTCACCTCGAGTCCCGTTTCCGGAATTTCCTCATCTCACCGCCACCTGCCCGAGGGCGGCTCCCTCGGTCAGGGTGATGCCGGTGATGAAATATTTGTATACGCCCGGCCGCGAGAAGGACACGCTCGACGTGGCCCCCGGCCCGTAGGCGGCGCTCAGGTAGGTGCCGTCCGGGGCCAGGAAAAACAGCGTGGGCGAGCGCGCCGCGCGGCGCAGGCGCTCCCCTTCGTGAAACACCACCGATACGTAACGGTTGGTGGCGTTGAACCAGATGACGGTGACGCCCGCCTCGATTCGCACCACCCGGGGGGAAAGGCCGTCGGGGTCGATCCGGACGACCCGGAACTTCCCGAAGCCGGGGAGACGCCGCCCCGCCGCCCCGCCGCCGGCGGCCGGGGAGAGCGCCAGGGCCGCCCAGACCGCCACCATCACCCAGAACAACCGGAACCGCCGTAAATTCCCGGCCCCTGTCGCCATCGCCCTCAAATTTTCGCCTCCTGTATGGCCTGGAATGGATCGCGGACCTCGATCGTGTCCTCCCGCCGCGGGCCCGTGGAGATGAGCCAGATCGGCCTCCCGGTCAGCCGCTCGAGGGTATCGAGGTAATTCCGGGCGTTGGGTGGGAGATCCGAGAGGGAGCGGGCGCCGACGGTGGAGGTCGCCCAGCCGGGGAAATCCTCGTAAATCGGCGCGCAGCGATCGAGGAGGCTCGCCTCGGCGGGGAAGGTGGTGACCCGCTTTCCCTCGATCTCGTAGCCCACGCAGACGCGGATCGTCTCCTGGTTATCGAGAACGTCGAGCTTGGTCACGATGAGCGCGTCCGCCCCCGAAACTTGGATGGAGTGGAGCGCCGCCACCGCGTCGAACCAGCCGCACCTGCGCGGGCGGCCGGTCGTGGCCCCGAATTCGCCTCCCTCCACCCGGATCCGGTCGGCCTCCTCTCCGTGAAGCTCGGTGGGGAAGGGGCCCTGCCCCACCCGGGTGCAGTAAGCCTTCATGACCGAGAGGACGACGTCCACGCTGCTCGAGGGCAGCCCCAGCCCGCTCAGCGCGCCGCCCACCCCGGTGTTGCTCGAGGTGACGAAGGGGTAGGTGCCCATGTCCACGTCGAGCAAGAGGCCCTGGGCGCCCTCGAGGAGGATGCGCTTGCCCGCCGAGAGGGCCTCGTGGATCTCGGCGTCGGTGTTGCGGACATGGGGCGCCAGCATCTCACGCACCTGGTCGCACACATCGAGGATGTAGTTCTCATCGAGGGAGCTGCGCTCCTCCTCGGTGAGATCGATGCCGCCCAGAATCCGCTTCTTGATGGCCAGGCTCACCCGCACCCGCTCGGCGAGCACCTTCTCGTCGAAGAGGTCGCACACCCGCACGCCCAGCCGGGCCGCCTTGTCCGAGTAAGCGGGTCCGATGCCCCGCCCGGTCGTCCCGATACGGTTGACCCCGAGGAGGTCCTCCATGTGGGCGTCGAGCACCTTGTGATAGGGCATGATGAGGTGGGTCCGCTTCCCCACCACGAGGTTGTCGCCCACCTCGACCCCCATCGCCCGCACTTTTTCGATCTCCTCCACCAGGGCGACCGGGTCGAGGACGACGCCCGAGCCGATGATGCACCGCACCTTGGGGTGGAGAATCCCGGTCGGGATGAGGTGGAGGATGAACTCCTTCCCGCCCGCCACCACGGTGTGGCCCGCGTTGGCCCCGCCCTGGTAGCGGACGACCACGTCGGTGCGCGGGGCGAGGACGTCCACCACCTTCCCCTTGCCCTCGTCGCCCCACTGGCCGCCCACGATGGAGAGAACGCTCATTCGCCCCCCTCCCCCTCCGGGCGCCCGATGCGGGCGGCCGCCTCCTCGACGGCGAAGCGGCCCAGCTCTCGGCCCGCCGGGTCCACCATCCGCACCCGACCGGCCCCGCCGCCCGCGCGGTCCACCACCAGGCAGCGGGAGACGCCGGTCTCGCGGGCGTACTCGAGGGAGGCGTTCAGGTCGCGGCGGATGATGTCGCGCGCCACCCGCCAGCCCCGCTCGCGCAGCCCCCGGGCCAGGGTGATGCCCGCCCGCTTCTCGCGCGTGAAGTCGATCACGAGAAAGTCCGCCCCCCCGGCCTCGCCCCCCTCGCCGGGAGCGGCCGCGAGCAGTTGATCCAGGTCCACGGCGAAGCCCGTCCCCAGGCCGTCGGTCCCGTAGCGGCCCAGGAGGCGGTCGTAGCGCCCCCCTCCGCAGACGGGGTAGCCCGCTCCCTCGACGAAGCCCTCGAAGATGACCCCCGTATAGTAGTCGAAATCCCGGAAATCGCTCAGGTCGAAGAGCACCCGGTCGGCGAGCCCGTACAGCTCGAGCATCTCCTGCACCTGGCGCAGCTCGGCCAGCGCCCGAAGGGAGGTGCGGTTCTTCACGCGGCGCGCGGCCCGCGCGAGGACCTCCTTGCCCCCGAACATCTCGGGAAGCGCCAGCAGCGCCCGGGCGCTCCCGTTCCGGGAGCGGAGCCCGCGCAGGAGCCCCTCGAGGCCGGTGACGTCCCGCCGCGCGAGCGCCTCGAGCACCTCGGCGCGGCGCCCCCCCTCCAGACCGAGCCCTTCCATGAGGCCCCGGAGATAGGCCGTGTGGCTCAGCGACATCTTGAGGCGGTCCACCCCATTGCAGCGCAAGCACTCCACCGCGATGGCGATCATCTCGACGTCGGCTTCGAGGGAGACCAGCCCGATGAGCTCCACCCCCGCCTGCCAGAACTCCCGCTGAAGGACGCCCGACGCGTAGGCGTGGCGGAACACGTTCGTCACGTAGCACAGGCGCAAGGGCCGGGGATGGCCGGCGAACAGGGTTCCGGCCAGGCGGGCGATCTGAGGCGTCAGGTCGGCGCGCAGGGCCAGCATCCCGCCCGTCTCGCGGTCCACCAGGCGGAAGGTCTGCTCGTCGCGCACCTCCCCCCCCGCCCGCGGGTCGTACAGGTCGAGGGCCGGGGTGACGATCTCGCGGAACCCCCAACGGTGGAACACCTCGAGAAGGCGGGCCTCCACCCGGCGCTTGGCTTCGGCCCGGCCGGGGAGAAGGACCCGCGTCCCGGCCGGCATCGCTTTCGTCTGTGCGCTCGCGTCCATCCCTCTCCGCTCCCTGCGTCCCTATAGCCGGACGAGCTTGGCGACGTAAATGTCGGGAATCGCGTTGATCTGGGCCATCACCGACTCCGGAATCGGATCGTCCACGTTCAGGAGCGCGACCGCCCGGTCGTGCTTCTTCAGACGGCCCAGCTGCATGCCGGCGATGTTGACCTTGTGCTCCCCGAGCAGGGTCCCAATCACGCCGATCATTCCGGGGCGATCGTTGTTCGTAAAGATGAGCATATAGCCTTCGGGCGCGGCGTCCACGGCGAACTGGTCGATCAGGACGATCCGGGGCTCCCCGTTGCGGATGAAGGTCCCCGCCACCGAGCGGTCGTCCTCGTCGGTCACCACCCGCAGCTCGATCAGCTCGTTGTACACCCGCATGTCGCTCCGCGTGGTGGTGGAGACCTCGATTCCCCGCTCCTTGGCCAGAATCGGGCCGTTGACGAGGTTCACCCGCGCGCCGCTGAGGAAATGCCCCAAAAGGCCCTTGAGCGCGGCCGCCGCGATCGGCGCCACCGGATTCTCCAGCGGACCACCGTAGCTGACCTCGAGCCGCCGTGGGCCGCCCTCGACGAGCTGGGCGAGGAAGCCGCCCAGCCGCTCGGCCAGATCGAGATGGGGGCCGAGGCGCTCGAGCTCCTCGGGGCTGAGGGCGGGCAGGTTCACCGCGTAGCGGACCACCCCCTTCGACAGGTAGGCGACGATCTGATCGGCCACGCTGACGGCCACGTTCTCCTGGGCCTCCTGGGTCGAGGCGCCCAGGTGGGGGGTGCAGATCACCTCCTCGCGCCCCACCAGGGGGCTGTCCTCGCCCGGGGGCTCATGCTCGTAGACGTCGAGCGCGACCCCGGCCACGTGGCCCCGCTCGATGGCCTCGGCCGCGGCCCGCTCGTCGAGGAGCCCCCCGCGCGCGCAGTTGATGATGCGCACGCCGGGGCGCATCCGGGCGATCTCGCCTGCGCCGATGAGGTGGTGCGTCTCCTCCGTCTTGGGGATGTGGAGGGTGATGTAGTCCGACTGGCCGAGCACCTCCTCGAAGGAGGAGAGCTTGACGCCCCGCTTCGCCGCCGCATCGGCCGAGATGAACGGATCGTGGGCGAGGACGTTCATCCCCAGGCCTTGGGCGAGGCGGGCGACGTTGGAGCCGACGCGGCCGAGCCCGATCACGCCGAGCGTCTTGGAGAAGAGCTCGCCCCCGACGAAGCGGCTGCGCTCCCAGCGGCCCCCCTTCACGGAGACCACGGCGGCGGGGATGTTCCGCGCCAGGGAGAACATGAGAGCGATGGTGTGCTCGGCCGTGGTGATGATGTTCCCGTCGGGCGCGTTCACCACCAGGATGCCCAGCCGGCTCGCCGCCTCGAGGTCGATGTTGTCCACCCCGATGCCCGCCCGGGCCACCACCTTGAGCCGGTCGCCGGCGCCGAGGAGCTCCTGATCCACCTTCGTGGCGCTGCGCACGATGAGGGCGTCGGCCGCCTTCACCTCCTCGAGGAGCTCCTCGCGGGCGATGCCGGGCCGGTCGGCCACCTCGAAGCCCTCGGCCGCCGAGATCAACTCCCTCGCGCGCGGGGAAAGGGACTCGGAGAAGAGGACGCGGTAGGTGTCGCTCATCTCTCCAGCGCCTCCTGGGCGGCGGCCAGCCCCGCCCCACTCTCGAGCCGGTGGCCCACGGAGGAGAGCGTCCCCTCCAGCGCCCCCACCGCGGTGAGAATGTCCGAGCGGTCCACGTAGCCCAGGTGGCCGATCCGGAAAATCTTCCCCCGGAGGCCGCCCTGCCCGCCCGCGATGGTCACGCCGTGCCCCTCCTGCATCGTCCGCGGAATGGCGGCGCCGTCCACACCCTCGGGCACGCGGACGGCGGTCACCGCCTCGCTCCGCAGGTCGCGGGGGAAGATCTCCAGCCCCAGCGCCTCCATGGCCGCCCGCGACGCCGCCGCAAGGCGGGCGTGGCGGGCGAAGATGCCCTCGAGCCCCTCTTTGCGCATCATCCCGAGCGACACCAGCAGGCCGGCGACGAGGGAGATGGCGGGCGTCCAGGCCGTCGTGTTCTTGCTCTGGCTCTTGCGCTCGATCCGCAGATCGAAATAGTACCTCGGGCTCCTCGCCCCCTCGGCGGCGGCCCAGGCCCGCTCGCTCAGCCAGAGGAAGGCCAGCCCGGGCGGGAGCATGAGCGCCTTCTGGCTCCCGGTGATCACCACGTCCAGCCCCCACTCGGCGGGGCGCAGGTCGTAGACGCCCAGCGCCGAGATGGCGTCCACCACGAGGAGCGTCCCGGGCGCGCGCGCGCGGGCGAGGCGGGCGAGCCCCTCCACGTCGTGCTTCGCCCCGGTCGAGGTCTCGCTCGCCTGGATGAAGATCGCCCGGTGCCGGTCTCCGTCAAGGCGGGCCTCCACCTCGGCGAGGTCGACCGAGCGGCCCTCCTCGACCTTGAGCACGTCGGCCTCGAAGCCGTAGGCCAGGCAGATCTCGGTCCAGCGCTCCCCGAACTTCCCCCCCTGGACGACGAGCGCCCCGTCGCCGGGCGAGAGCAGATTCGCGGCGGCGGCCTCCATCCCCCCCGACCCGGAGGCGACCAGGGTGATGACGTCGCCCTCGGCCTGGTAGAGCCAGGACAGCCCCTGCCGCACCTCGGCGAAGAGGGCCTCGAACTCCTCGGTCCGGTGATGGACGAGGGGCCGCGCCATCGCCTCCAGCACGGCGGGCGGAACGGGGGTGGGACCCGGGGCGAGCAGATGGTATTTGCGCATGACCTCTTCTCACCGCCCGCGGCGGGCGGGCGGCGCAAATGGAAACGGAGGCGGTTGCTGGAGAGGGAACGGCTCCCCGGCGCGGCGGACCGCATGAGGCCCCCGACTCCCGCATCGCCCGGCTCGGCGGAGCGGGAGCTAGGGCGAAGAGAGGGAGTGAATCAGCTGAATCCGTGTTCGAGACATCGGCCCATCGGCCTCGCACCCTTCATCGAAACGAAAGCCGGTTCGCGGGTTCGCCCCGGCCGAGCGACTCAAAGTATCCGCTCGCCCGGAAAGGTGTCAACCACAACCCATCCGCGCCGGAGTGAGCGGGGGATATCCCCGGTGGGCGGGGAAAACCCGCCCCCCTCCCCCCCCTTCCCGCACCCCCCGAAAACCCTCCGGCCCCCGGCGGTCTCAGGCGCGCTCCCCCGCCGGCAGGGGGCGAAAAAGCCCGGAGAGGGCGAGCCTCCCCGGGCCGGCGGCCGTCCGTTTTCTTTTGGGGGCGCCCCTTGGGGGGCGGGCGGCGGCGCCTACTGCCGCAGCTTGTAGATGTAGATGTTGCTCTTCGTCCCCGAGAAGGGACCCGAGCCGGCGGAGACGACGACGAGATCCTGGAAGCCGTCGTTGTCGGCGTCCCCGAAGGCGAAGTCGGCCACTCCCGCGCTCAGCCGCTTGGCCCGCCAGAGCTCGGAGAGGCCGCTGCCGTCCCAAAGCAGGCTCACCACTTGGCCCGAGGATATCCCCAGGCCGGGAACCATACGGCTCCCCGCGTACTCGTTCGAGATGAGGAGGACCTCCACCACCCCGTCTCCGTCCACGTCCTCCACCATCACGCGCGACCGGATGGACAAGGTGGGGTAGTCGCCATCGTCGGCGGTCTGGTCCTCGGCCTGGGAGCTCTGGCCGTGGGTGATGACGGCGAGCGCCCCGCCGTACTTCGTCGAGCTCGTGTAGCGAATCTTGCCGCGGCGCGAGTAGATCCGGATCAGGTCGTCCTCCCCCAGCTCCACGACCTCGAACGAGCCGTCTTTGTCCAAATCCACCAGCCCGAAGCCGAGAATATTGATCTTCGCGGGGAGGATGTAGGGGGCGACCGAGACGAGCCGCTTGCCCGACCAGCGGTAGCGGTAGATGGGCCCGTCGAGCGGAAGGTCAACGCCCTGGGCCTGGCCGAGCAGCACGAAGGCCTCGCTGTCGGGAATCTTGTTCTTCGGGTCGGACTGCCGCACCCGGATCAGGCGGAAGAAGACCCCCTCGTTCTTCACCAGCTCGTTGAACTCGCGCCCGTTCGGCTCGAGGATCATCGAGAGGAGGGTGCCGTACCGGTAGTTGTTTATGTAGATCTCCGGCTTCCCGTCGCCGTTCATGTCGGCGGCGTCGATCCAATAAAATTCGTTCGCCACCCCCGTGTCGTACCGGGCCACCTCGCGCATCCGCCCCTGGCTGATCTCGTAGGCGATCAGCGCGTGGGTGGTGATGATGAGCACCTCGTTCTTTCCGTTCCCGTTGATGTCGGCGACGGCCACCCCGCGGAAGGTGACCCCGTTGAAGACGAAGTTGCTCACCCCGCCCCTTCGGCCGGGAACGCCCTGGCGGTCGAGGACGAAGCTGGAGTTGGCGCGCGAGACCTGCCGCCCTCCCTCGCCGCGGCGGAGGGCCTTCTCGCGCGGGGCGCGCTGCTCGAAGGGAAGCTCATCGGTGATCGTCACCGACTTGAACCGCTCCTCCCCGGTGGTGAGCGAGAGCAGGCGCGAGGTGATGATCTTCTTCCCCTTGATTGCGCTGATCGTGCTCTCCAGCGCGAGGTCTCCGCGAATCTGGTTCCGCAGCCGGATGGCGTTGCGGCCCTTGAGCACCTCGTCGATCGCGATGCCCGTCTCGAGGAACCAGACCTGGAGGCGGTCGGTGTCGTAGACGTCGAAGCGGCCCCCGGCGACGATGGCGCTCGCCAGATCGCGGGTCAGCACGTCGGTGCTCAAAGATTCCTTCGTCTTGTTGATGAAGGGCATGACGGCGACACGCAGCTTCGCCGAGGAGAGGCGAACGATGTCGTTCATCCGCGGGACCAGCTCCTTCCCCGGCGTGAGGCGGGTCATCCGCGCGATGGAGAACTTCTTCCGCACGTCCACGACGACGGCGACCCCGATCTCGTCCTCCAGGGTGCCGAGCACGGCGCCCGTCACCGGATGGCGGAAGGGCACGCCCTTGCGGAAGACGCTGAGCCGCTGGCCCAGGGCGATCTTCCCGCTCGCGCCGAGGCTCAGGTAGAGGTCCCCGCCCTTGATGGCCACGATCTGGCCCTCGAGGTAGGGAAACTGCTTGTGCAGCTTATCGCTGATGATATCGAGGGCCTTGCGGTAGTCGGTCTCCTGGGCGCGGGCCGCACCGCTCCACAGTGAGGCGGCGAGGACGAGCAGAAGGAGGGCGGGCCGCAAGGCCGGGCGCTTGAATTTGAACACCATCGGATGAACCGTCTCCAAATTGGTCTTAGGCCGCGGAAGCCCCCACCACCTTCGTTCCCGCGAACCGATCTCCGAGCCCCCTGCCCCTCTTGTCGAAAATGACGAGGAGATGTCCAAGGCCCAGGGGCGAGGTGGCGAGCAGGCCCCCGAAATACCGGAGAATCGCCTGCATATATCCCACGGGTTTGTCGTTTAAATCAACCACCCGCAGGCCGATGATCCGGTGTCCCGGGGTCCTCCCGAAAAACCCCACGAAATATACAGAATAGAACATGGAAAGCAAGAAAAAGACGATGAAATTCAGCCCCAGCACGAGAATCAGCGCTTCCATGTTGGAGAAAATCGGCCCCGCCACCTGGCCCACAATGAAGTGGGTCCCGCCCGCGAACAGCCCCATCAAAACGCCCAGCACGCCGGTGTCGACCAGGGAGGCGTAGAGGCGGGGACCCATCGCCACCCCGGCCGGCTGCGCGGCCTCCTCTTCCTCCTCGATATCGGGCGCCTCGGCGGCGGGCGCCTCCTCTTCCAGGGGCAGGTCCTCCGCCCCCACCTCCTCGGCGGCTCCCTCCTCGACCGGGACATAGGCCTCGATCTCCTCCTCGTCCGAATCGTCGTCGGGCTCCTCGCCCAGGAGGTCGTCGATCTCCGACTTCCCGCCGAGGTCGAACCCGCCCGGATCATCTCCCGGGGCGGACTCCTCCTCCGCCTCGCCGGAGGAGTCGCCGCCCCCCTCCAAGAGGCTGTCGAGCTCATCCTGGCTGACGATATCCCCGCTCGCTTCCGCCTCCCCGGCAGGCTCCTCTTCTTCGGCCCCCAGGGCGGCGGCGGCCTCCTCCCCGCCCTCCGCGGAGAGAGCCTCCTCCCACAGCGCATCCGGATCCGCCGCGTCCAATTCGATGTCGCCGGCCTCGCCCGCCCCCTCGCGGACCGCCGTGGTGGCCGCCTCCTGTTCGGCGAACGCCTCATCCCACATGCTGGAGAAGTCGCCCTCCTCTTCCCCGCCGTCCCCGCTGGAGGCGGCCGGGGC
>JAZGDQ010000499.1:0-4247 GCA_036477985.1 bacterium | reverse complement strand
TCTCGTCCCCCAGGCTGCGCCGGCAGTCGGCCAGGAGGCGCTGGCCGGCGAGATTCCAGGGCGACTGGCGGACGGCGGCCTCGAGCTCCTGGGACGCCTCCTCGGCCTTTCCCTGGGAGAAGAGGACCCGCCCGCGCAGAACGCGCGCGGCCGCGTAGACGGGCTGGGCCGCCAGGCCGCTCTTGAGGAGGCTCGCGGCGCGCTCCTCCTCCCCCCGCTCCAGGAGGAGGGCGGCCAGGGGGAAGAACGCGGGCGAGTTCGGGTCTTCCCCGAGAATCTTCTCGAGGGCCTCGATGCGCTTTTCGGGGTCTTTCGGCCGTCTTGCCATGGGATGTAAAAGGGTGCCGGGAGAAGAGACAAGGGCGGTCCACGAGCGCCGAATCGATGCTAGCAGAGCCCATTGGGGGTGACAAGACGCGGATTCGGGCTTTCCTTGACTCGCCGCGGCGGGGCCTTATACTCGCCACTTGAACTTCCCCCCCGTTCAGCCGATCGCACGGAGGCTCCCGCTCCCCCCATGTTCCGCTTGGGCATCGACGCCGGAGGCACCTTCACCGACTTTTGGCTCACCGGGGACGCCTCCGACGCCGGGGAGCGGATTCACAAGACGCCCTCCACGCCGGAGGACCCCCCGCGCGCCGTCATCCGGGGCATCGAGGAGATGGCCGCCTCCCTCGGCCTCGCGCCCGGGGACTTCCTCTCCCGCACCGAGCTCATCGTCCACGGCACCACCGTCGCCACCAACGCCGTCATCACCGGCGAGGGCGCGCGTGCGGGGCTCATCACCACCCGCGGCTTCCGCGACGTTTTGGAGATGCGCCGCGGCTGGCGCGAGGAGTTCTTCAACAACAAGGCGAGCCTCCCCAAGCCCCTCATCCGCCGCGCCCTCCGCCTCACCGCCGGGGGCCGGATGGACGAGGCGGGCCGGGAGATCGAGCCCCTCGACGAGGCGGCCGTCCGGGAGGCGGCCCTTCGCCTCAAGGCCGAGGGGTGCGAGTCGCTCGTCATCTGCCTGATGCACGCCTGGGCGAACCCCGCCCACGAGCGGCGCGCGGCCGAGATCGTGCGCGCGCACTTCCCCGAAGCCTTCCTCACCGTCTCCTCCGAGCTGCTGCCCCAGATCCGCCTCTACGAGCGGGTGAGCACCTCGGCCTTCAACGCCTACGTGGGGCCCATCATCCGCCGCCACATGGAGAAGCTCGAGGAGACCCTCGCGGCGCGCGGCTTCGGGGGCGCCCTCCTCGTCATGTGCTCCCACGGCGGGGTGACGACCCCCTCCGTCGCCGTCGGGCGCGCCGCCTCCCTCCTCCTCTCGGGCCCGGCGGCGGGGCCCGCCGCCGCCGCCCGCGCGGCCGCCCCCCACGGAGCGGCGGACTACATCGTCACCGACATGGGGGGGACGAGCTTCGACGTCGCCCTCGTGCGCGAAGGCAAACCCCTCGTCACCCAGGAGAGCTGGATCGAACGCCGCCGCCTCGCCCTGCCCTCCCTCGACATCCACACCCTGGGCGCGGGCGGGGGGAGCATCTCTTGGGTGGACGAAGGCGGCATCCTCCACGTGGGCCCCCAGAGCGCGGGGGCGCGGCCCGGGCCGGCCTGCTACGGCCTGGGCGGGGAGGAGCCGACCGCCACCGACGCCTGCCTCCTCCTGGGCCACCTCGACCCCGCCTACTTCCTGGGCGGGGAGATGCGCATCGACCCGAAGGCCGCCGAGCGAGCCATCCGACGGCGGGTGGCCGAGCCCCTCGGAATGGGGGCGGAGGAGGCGGCCCTGGGGATGTACGAGCTCATCTGCGTCCAGATGGCGGCCGGCATCCGGGAGGTCACCGTGCGGCGGGGCCTCGACCCCCGGGACTTCCTCCTCATCGCCGCCGGCGGCGCCGGGCCGCTCCACGCGAACCTCATCGCCCGGGAGCTGGAGATTCCCCTCATCCTCGTCCCGCGCAATTCGGCCACCTTCTGCGCCGCCGGGATGGCGGAGAGCGACCTCAAGCACGACCTCGCCGCGAGCTGGCGCGCCCCCATGGACGCCCTCGCCGCCGCCGCCCTCGGGGAGCGCCTGGAGGCCCTGCGGAGGGACTGCGCCGCCGCCCTCGCCGCTCAGGGCGTCCCGGCCGGCCGGATGATCTTCGAGCCCGGGGCGGACCTGCGCTACCTCGGGCAATACCACGAGGTGACCGTCCCCCTCCCGGCCGAGGAGATCGGGCGGCCCGGCGTCGAGGCCCTCCTCGCACGCTTCCACGCGCGCCACGACGCCCTCTACGGCTACGCGACCGCCGAGATGCCGGTCGAGTGCATCACCCTGCGCATGAGCGGGCGCGGCCTCACCCAGAAGCGCGAAGCCGCCCCCCGCCCCCTCGCGGGGGAGGACCCGGCGGCGGCCCGGCGCGGGGAGCGCCCCGTCCGCCTGCCCGGGACCCCCGAGCGCCTCCCCGCCGCCGTCTACCGGGGGGAGGACCTCCGCCCCGGCCACCGCCTCCCCGGGCCCGCCATCGTCGAGGAGCCGCACACCACCATCCTCGTCCTCCCCGGCTACGAGCTCGCCCGCGATCCCTTCGGGAACTCCCTCATCTGGCCCGAGGCTTCGGCCGCCGAGATGGCCGCGCGCTTCCTCGGGCGCGGAGGAGAAGCGCCGTGAATGCCCCCGGCATCGACCGCATCCTCGCCTCCGTCCTCCAGCGCCGCCTGCGCGCCATCACCGAGGAGATGGCCCTCACCCTCCTCCACACCACCCGCTCCCCCATCCTCTCGGAGGGGCGCGACTTCTCCACCGGCCTCTACCGGGCGAACGGGGACATGCTCGAGCAGACCGAGTACACCGCCCTCCTCGGCTTCGCCCTCCAGCCCTCCCTCAAGGCGTGCATCCGCTACTTCGGGGAGGACATCCGGCCCGGCGACGTCATCTTCCACAACGACGTCTACGGCGGCGGGAACCAGATCAACGACCTGGGCGTCTTCAAGCCCGTCTTCTTCGAGGGCGCGCTCGTCGGCTGGGCCGCCTGCAAGGCCCACCAGGCCGACCTGGGCGGGGGCGCGCCGGGGGGCTACAACCCCGACGCCACCGAGATCTGGCACGAGGGGATCCGCGTCCCCCCCCTCAAGATGTGGGAGGCGGGCCGCCTTCGCCGCGACGTGTGGGATTTCCTCTTCGCCAACACCCGGCTCGACATCGTGGCCGAGGACGTGAAGGCCTGCGTCGGCTCCTGCACGGTGGGGGAGCGCCGCCTTCTCGAGGTGTTCGCGCGCTACGGGCGCGAGGTCTTCGACCGCCACGCCGCCTACATCATGGACGGCGCCGAGCGGATCATGCGCAAGGAGATCGCCTCGATGCCGGACGGCGTCTACCGGGGCGAGTCCTTCCTCGCCTACGACGGCGTCCAGGAGGGCGTGCGCCACAAGGTGGTGTGCAAGGTGACGATCGAGGGCGATGACATCACCTTCGACTACACCGGCTCGGCGCCCCCCACCCCCGGCTACGCAAACGCCCCCCTCCACGCCGCCACGAGCGGCCTCATGATCGCCGTCCTCATGAACGTGGACCCGCAGATGCCCCACAACGCGGGCATGCTCCGGCCCCTGCGGATGATCTTCCCCGAAAACTCCATGCTCAACGCCGAGTTCCCCCACGCGACGAGCTACGGCAACCACCTCACCCACCAGATCTGGGAGGCCGCCGTGAAGGCCCTCGCCCAGGCCGTCCCCCACCGCGTGACGGCCGGGTGGAACAAGGTCTATTGGGCCGTCTCGAGCGGGGTGGACGCGCGGAGCGAGCGGCGCTTCGTCGACTTTTGCCTCTTCGCCATGAAGGGCGGCTCGGGCGCCACCGAGAGCTTCGACGGGTTCGACCACATCGGCACCGTCATGACGGGCGGGGCCATGACGGCCCAGGACCCGGAGATGCACGAGGTCCAGACCCCCCACCGGATCGAGGAGTACGAATACATCACCGACTCGGGCGGGGCCGGGAGGTGGCGCGGGGGCCTGGGCGTGCGCACGAAGTGGAGGCTCCTGGGGCGGGAGGCGAAGCTCATCATCTTCGGCCAGCAGACCGAGCCGGGCGAGGAGCCCTTCGGCCTCTTCGGCGGCCTGCCCGCCGGCCTGAACGCCGTCCGCCTCACCTTCCCCGACGGGAGGGTTCACCGGCCCAAGAGCCACGAGATCGTCCCCCGCGCCGACGGGGTCGTCATCGAGCAGGTCGCCTCGGGCGGGGGCGGCTTCGGGGACCCCCGCCTTCGCCCGGCCGAGAT
>JAZGDQ010000498.1:0-3479 GCA_036477985.1 bacterium | reverse complement strand
CGTTGGACAAGCTCACCTGGGAGGACGCCGAGGACATCGGCATCGCCCTATTCGAAAAGCATCCGGACACCAAGCCCCTTTCGATCCGCTTCACCGACCTGCACGATTGGGTGTGCGCCCTCGAGGAATTCGGCGACGAGCCGATGAAATCGACCGAGGGAAAGCTCGAGGCCATCCAGATGGCCTGGCAAGAAGAGTACGAGGACGAGCACGGCGGCTGATTCGGCCCCGGCACGAACGTTTTTCTCTCCGTTATTTCTTTCGCACCCCGCATCTCTCCATTCACCCTGAATTCCAGGAAGGCGGCTCCTGGTTCCCCTCCCCCTCCTCATCCGGCTGCTCGGCGCCGTAGGGGCATGGCGCGCGGTGGCGGGGCCTTCGGCCCCGACCCTACATCATGCCCCCGCGCCGGCATTTCCGGAGCCCTCCCCTCACTGGCGAACGCCCCGCCCTGTGGGCTAGGATGTGCGACCGGCCGGGCAGAGATGTTTTCTCGCGACACCGAGGCCCTTCGGGGCGGGAGGCCGCACCGTGGCGGATGAAGAGCGGGTGGGCGGGAAGATCCTCCTGCGCCGCGAGGGCGCGGTGGCGACGGTCACCCTCAACCACCCCGAGCGGATGAACGCCCTCGAGCGCGAGATGTGGGCCGAGCTGGGGCGCATCATGCCCGAGCTGGAGGCGGACGCGGCCGTGCGCGTCGTCGTCTTCCGGGGGGCGGGGGATCGCGCCTTCTCGTCCGGCGCCGACATCTCGCGCTTCGAGAAGGAGCGCTTCAGCTCGGCCCAGGCGCGCGAGTACGCGAAGGAGGGCTTCCTCGCCGGGCTCGACGCCGTGGACGCCTTCTCCAAGCCCATCCTGTGCCTCATCCGCGGCGCCTGCGTGGGCGGGGGGGCCGAGCTCGCCGCCGCCGCCGACCTGCGCATCGCCGGGGAGAGCAGCCGCTTCGGCGTGCCGGTGGCGAAGCTGGGCCTGGTCGCGGGCTATTCCGAGCTGCGCCGCTTCGTCCAGATCATCGGCCCCGCCCGCACCCTCGACATGCTCCTCACGGCGCGCCTCTTCTCGGCGCGCGAGATGCTCGAGGCGGGCTTCCTGGCCCGCGTCGCGCCCGACGATGAGGTGGAGAAGACAACCTACGAGGCGGCCGAACGCATCGCCTCCCTCGCCCCCCTCGTCCACGGGTGGCACAAGTCCTTCGTCAAGAAGATACTCCGGGACCCGGGCCTCTCGGCCCTGACCGAAGAAGAGGCGGCCCGAGAGTTCGCCTGCTTCGACACCGAGGATTTCCGCGAGGGGGTGGCGTCGTTTCTCGCCAAGCGCGACCCGGAATTTCGGGGGAGATGAGAAGGGCATGAACGCGGAAGGGAGGGGCGGCGGCGCTCTTCAGGGCGTGCGCGTCATCGAGGTGTGCCAGGTCATGGCCGGGCCGTTCTGCGGCTGCCTGCTGGCCGACATGGGCGCCGACGTCATCAAGATCGAAAACCCCAAGGGGGGAGACACCGCGCGCACCCTCGGGCGCCACTTCGCGGGCGGCGAGGGGCACGGCTTCATGAACCTGAACCGCAACAAGCGCAGCGCCGCCATCGACTACAAGAACGAGGAGGGCCGCGCCCTGCTGCGCGAGCTGGCGGCCGGGGCGGACGCCTTCATCGAGAACATCCGCCCGGGCGCCTTGGAAAAAATGGGGCTCGGCTACGAGGATCTCCGCCGGGTGAACCCCGCGCTCATCTACGCCTCCATTTCGGGCTACGGCGCCACCGGCCCCTTCAAGGACAAGGGGGGCTTCGACCTCGTCTCCCAGGGCTTCTCGAGCCTGATGAGCTTCACCGGGGAGGAGGGGGGGCCTCCCGTGAAGATCCCCGTCCCCTTGTGCGACCTCAACGCCGGCCTGTACACGGCCTATTCCATCCTCGCCGCCTACATCCACCGCCAGCGGACAGGCGAGGGACAGCGGATCGACACCTCCCTCACCGACGCGGGCCTGGGCTACACCTTCTGGCACGCCTCCCAGTTCTTCCCCTCCGGCGAGCCGCCCGTCCCGCGGGGCTCGGCGCACGAGATGACCGCGCCCTACCAGGCCATCCGCTGCCGGGACGGCTACATCACCCTGGGCGCGGCGGACACCCGGAACTGGGAGCGCCTCTGCAAGGCCATCGGGCGCGAGGAACTGCTGGAGCGCGAGGAGTACGAATCGAACGGGACGCGCTGCGAGAACTACAAGCAGCTGGCCGCCGAGCTGGAGGAGGTGTTCGGGGAGAGGGACCGGGCGGAGTGGATCGAGATCCTCGAGGCGGCGCGGATACCCTGCGGCCCGATTCACGACATGGCCGAGGCCTTCGCCCACCCGCAGATTCAGGCGCGCGAGATGGTTGTCGAGGTGGACCACCCCACCGCCGGGCGAATCAAGGTGCTCGGCTTCCCGCCCAAGCTCTCCGGAACGCCCGGAGGGGTCTGGCGCGCCGCCCCCCTCCTGGGGGAGCACACCGACGAGGTCCTGGGCGAGCTGGGCAAGAGCGCGGAGGAGATTCGACGCCTCCGCAACGCCGGCGCCGTGGGGTAGGGGGAGAGCGCCGTGGCGGATGAGCCGGAGGCGTCAGCCCAGCCGCTTCGCGCCGGAATCTTCCTCGTCTCCACCCCCATCGGCAACCTGGAGGATCTCTCCGGCCGCCAGCGGCGCATTCTTGAAGAATGCGACCTGGTGGCCTGCGAGGACACCCGGCGCACGGGCCGGCTCCTCGCGCACATCGGCGTCAAGAAGCCCCTTCTCAGCTATCACGAGCACAACGAGCGGCGCCGGGCCGGGGAGCTGGCCGCGCGCGCCGAGGCGGGCGAGCGGATCGCCCTCGTCTCCGACGCCGGCACCCCGGGCATCTCCGACCCCGCCTACCGGGTGGTGCAGGCGGCGCTGGAGCGGGGGGTGGCGGTCATCCCGGTGCCCGGCCCCTCGGCGGTGGTGGCGGCGCTGGCGGCCTCGGGCCTGCCGACCGACCGGTTCGTCTTCGAGGGCTTCCTGCCCTCCAAGGGCGCTCGCCGCCTGCGCCGCCTCGAGGCTCTCCTCGCCGAGGAGCGCACGGTGGTTCTCTTCGAGTCCCCCCACCGGGCGGGAAGGCTCCTCGCCGAGGTGGCCGAGCGGGCCCCCGGCCGGCCGGTCGTCCTGGCGCGCGAGCTCACCAAGCTCCATGAGGAAATCCTGCGGGGGAGGGCGGACGATCTGGCGAAGCAACTGAAAAACAAGACGTTAAAGGGGGAATGCGTCGTCATGATCGGACCCGGGAGAATGGAGCCGCCGCCCGGGGAGGAGGGCGCGGCGGAGCCCGGGGGTTCGCCGCCGAACAAAAAATGAAGGATTTTCCTCTCTCATGTGTTATCCCGATATGGAGGCGCCCTGCGCCGGGGGCGCCCTTCCCCGGCGATGCCCGCATCCCGCCCCCCGGCTCCCAAGGAGCTTGCACATGAATTCGTTCCGGCCGCTTTTCGGCGCG
>JAZGDQ010000497.1:0-2515 GCA_036477985.1 bacterium | reverse complement strand
GTGGAGAGGTTGTCCATCCGGTCGAGGAAGACCACCCCGTCGAGGTGGTCCGCCTCGTGCTGGCACACCCGGGCGGCGAAGTCCTCGAACTCCACCGAGTAGGCGCGCCCCTCCTCGTCCAGCGCATCGAGGCGCACCCGCAGGGGGCGGCTCACCCGCCCGTGCATGTCGGGGACGCTGAGGCACCCCTCCCATTCCTCCTTCTCCTCCTCGCCCAGGGGGGTGACCACCGGGTTGACGGCCACGTAGAGGGTGGACTCGTCGTCCGGGTCAATTTGCATCACGAACACCCGGACCGAAACGTGGACCTGGGGGGCGGCGAGGCCCACCCCCACGTACTCCCGCATGGTCTCGATCATGTCCCCGATGAGGCCGCGCATCTCGGGCTTCTTCACTTGGCGGGCGGCCACCTTGCCGGCCTCCTGCCGAAGGACCGGATGCCCAAGCCGCGCCACCTTTAAGATCGCCATCGCTCTCCGTCCCTTCCGCCTCCCCCCGGCGGGACCCGGGGATGATGAACAACCGCCCGCGCTCGGACGCGCTCTCTCGCCTAGGACGAAATCTCCGGGAGGGAGGCGAACCAGTCCCCCAGCCCGTCCGCGTCGGCCGCCTCCTCGAGGGAGTCCACCACGCGGTCGGCCGCCTGGAGCCGCGCGCGCGGGTAGCTGTTCGTCACCGCCAGAACGCGCATGCCCGCCGCCAGCCCCGCCTGGACGCCCGCCACCGAATCCTCGAGCACGAGGCACTCGGCGGGGGCGACATCCACCTCGCGGAGCCGGCGGACACCGCTCAGCGCGGCGAGGAAGATCTCCGGGTCGGGCTTCCCCCGCCGCACCCCCTCGGCCGTCACGATGAGGACGAAGCACTCGCTCAGCCCCGCCCGCTCGATGACGGGCCGCACCTCATGCTCCAGGGCGCCGCTCGCGATGGCCAGGGGCCAGCGCCGCGCGGTCTCCCGTATCATCTCGGCCGCCCCGGGCAGCAGGACGGGATTCTCGGCCAGGGCGGCGTAGCGCTCGGCCTTCACCGCGAGGAGGCGCTCGAACTCGGCGGGCGCCGCCTTCAGCCCCCGGTCGCGCAGCAGGGCCTCGAAGAGGCCGCGGTCGTCGAAGGCGAGGTAGCGCTCGGCGTACTCCTCGGCCGTGAGCCCCACTCCCAGCTCCGCGGAGAGCGTCTCCTGGAATGCGGCCAGGTGGAGCCGCTCGCTGTCCGCGATGGTGCCGTCGAAGTCGAATATGAGGGCGCCGAGACTCGCCATGCTAGAGCCAGCCGCCGCCGTCCTCGAAAACGTTCACGCCCGAGATGTAGGCGGAGGCGTCGGAGGCGAGGAAGAGGCACAGGCCGGCGATGTCGCGCGGCTCGCCCACCCGCCCGAGGACGGTCTTCTCGTTCAGCCATTTCTCGACGTCGGGGTTGGAGAGGGCGGCCTCGGTCATGGGCGTGCGGTGGGCCCCCGGCGAGATGCAGTTCACCCGCACGCCTTTGCTCCCCCACTCCACCGATAGGGCGCGCGTGAGGGCGACCACCCCGGCCTTGCTCGCGTTGTAGACGGCGCGGGCGGCGCGCTGGCCCCGCTCGCCGAGGAAGGTGCCGACGTTGATGATGCTCCCGCGCCCGCGGGCCACCATGCCCGCCGCCACCGCCTGGGTGCAGAGGAAGGTCCCCGTCAGGTTCACGTCGATGACGAAGCGCCAGTCCTCCTCGGAGACATCGAGGCTCTCGTCCGCGTTGTAGACCCCGGCCGCATTCACGAGGACGTCGATGGGTCCGAGGCCGCTCTCGGCCTCCTTCACCGCCTTGCGGATCTGGGCCGAGTCGCTCACGTCCGCCGAGAGGGCGAGGCTCCTGCGGCCCAGGGCGGCGATCTCGGCCGCCGTCTCCTCGACGGCCTCCTTGCGCCGGCCGACGGCGGCAACGTCCGCCCCCGCCTCGCCCAGCGCCAGGGCCATCGCCCGGCCCAGACCGCTCCCCGCCCCCGTCACCAGCGCCACTTTTCCGTCCAGCCGAAAATCGTCGAGAATCATTCCCATCCCCCAATCCGCTGTGTTTCAGAAGAAATCCCACAAAGAGCGTTCCAACCTATGGAATTCCCCGAAAGGGTGTCAACCCGACGCCGCCGGGAGCGGTCCCAACCTCGCCCGAAGCGGACCGGACACCGCCGGGGGCGCGGCGGAGTGGACGGCGGAGGGCGCAGGAACGATGATGCCGGGGAGCCGCACGCATGCCTTCAGGGAGGGGAGGAGAACGAAATGAAAGCCATGGTCCTGAACGAGGCGGGCGCGCCCTTCGTCATGGAGGAGCGGCCCGACCCCTCCCCCGGCCCGGGGGAGGCGGTCGTCCGGGTGCTGGCCTGCGGGTCGGGCCTCACCATCCACCACGCTAGGGCGGCCCGCGTCGATATGGCCTACCCCATGGTCATCGGCCACGAGGTGATGGGGGAGATCGTGGCGCTGGGCGAGGGGGCCGAGGGGCGCCGAATCGGAGAGCCCGTCACCGTCTACACCTACCTCTCCTG
>JAZGDQ010000496.1:0-13171 GCA_036477985.1 bacterium | reverse complement strand
AGCGCTCCAGGGCGCCCGCCGGGGGGGCGAACCGGTGGGTCTGGCGGGCGCTGAACTCCCCCGAGAGGGGAAGGTTGTCGGGCGCGAGGTGGTAGAGATAGAGGTCGCACTCGGCGGGGGGCGGCTCGGGCCCGTGACCCAGGAGGCGGCGCAGTATCAGGGTGTGGCAGTTCGTCAGCAAGATGCCCTCGGCGCGGCGGACCCTCTCCCTCTCCAGCCCTCCCCGGCCCTTCCGGGCGCGGGAGCCGGCCCGTATATGTAGGGCGCGGCGCGGTGGCTGTCAATCCCCCCGGGGATGGGGCGGCGTCCCCTCCCCCTTGCGCCCTCACACGGTGAGGAGATATTTCCCCTCCCCGGCCCGGACCCGGCCCTCCTCGATGAGCTTCTCCAGGTGGGAGACGACCATCGTGGCCCCCATCGCCACCACCCGCTCCTCCATCCCGGCGTAGATCCGCCCGGCGATCCGCTCGGGCGTGTCGAGCCCCTCGGCCAGTGCCTCGAGGACCTGCTCCTCGCGCCGGGCGCGGTGGCGGAGAATCTCGCCGATCCGCTCCCCCGGGTTGCGCAGGGGCGGCCCGTGGCCCGGGTAGATGACCTCGGGCGCCAGGTCCCGGACCCGCTCGACCGAGGCGAGGAAATCGCGCAGATTCCCGTGGGGCGGCCCCACCCAGGTTGTGATCTCCCCCAGCACGTTGTCCCCTCCGAAGAGGACCCGCCGCTCCGCCCACCAGAAGGCGAGGTGGCCGGGCGAGTGGCCCGGGGTGAGAACGGCCTCGAGCTCGACGCCCCCCATCCGCACGCGCTCGCCCCCCTCGATCGGGAGAACCTCCACGCCGGGGCGCTTCTCGGCCATGAGCGCGATCTCGCGCGGGTGGGCGCGGGCCGGAGCGCCGGTTCGCGCGAGGACGGCCTCCGCCCCCCCGAAATGATCGTGATGGTGGTGGGTGAGGAGGAGAAGGCCGGGCCCGTCCGCGGCCGCCTCCTTCAGCCAGGCGAGGGTCTCGTCCGCCCCCTCGGCGTAGCCGGCGTCGATGAGAATGCCGGGGCCCTCCCCCACCAGGATGAGGACGACGTGATCCATGAAGGAGTTCGGCGGCGAGCTCAACCGCAGCGTGCGAATCGGAAGTGCGGGGGCCTCCGCCCCCCTGGCGTCCGTTTCCAAGAAACCCTTTCTCCCTCGCGATCGGAGTGAGGAGGCCCGCCCCCAGTAACCGGTGCGGCGGGATTTCGGCGGCCTGTGGCGGAGGCTTCCTGACGGGGTCCGACCAACTCCGGGCGGCGCCCGCCCGCCGGGCTAGCTTGGGGGCAGGACGAAGCCGGCGATGGCCTGAGCGTTCTCCTCGGAGATCTCGATGAGCTGGAGATTGATGCGGTAGCTCCCCGGCGAATCCTCGTCCTCAGAGAAGCGCACGACCCGGGCGGCCTGGGCCTTCACCTGGCCGCCGGTGGGCAGGGTGAAATTGAGGTAGACGAAATTGTCCTTGTCGGCGGGGAAGCTCGACTGGAGCATGATCCCCCCCGCGCTGAGGTCGCGGATGATGCCCTGCCGGGTGCCGCTCTGGCCATCCTGGCTGTAGATGGCGAACAGCTCGGCCTCCACCCGCGGGGTGGTGCGCTTGATCTGGCCGGCGTCGCGGGCGGGCGGCGTGATGCTCTGGACCTGGAAGACCCGAATCTCGTCGGTCTTTCCCTTGACCTTGATGGGCCCGCGGTCCTCGCCCACCGCGAACTCCTTGATGATCTCCCAGGTGAACTGGCTCACGGCGATGCTGCCGATCTCGGAGATGCCCTCCATCCGCTGGGCCAGGTTCACGGTGTCGCCGATGACGGTGTAGTCCATCCGCTGGGGAGAGCCCAGGTTCCCCGCGACGACGGGCCCCGAGTTCACCCCCACCCGCATCCGGAAGGTGGGCTTCCCCTCCGACTCCCATTTCGTCATGAGCGCGTTGCACTCCCGCAGCATCGCCAGCCCGGCGTTCACCGCGTAGGCCGCGTGGTTGGGATCGTAGACTGGAGCGCCGAAGATGGCCCTCGTCGCGTCCCCGCTGAACTTGTCCAGGGAGCCCATGTTCTCGAAGATGGCGTCGGCCATGCGGGTGAAGTACTCGTTCAGGAGGGAGACGAGCTCGCCCGGGGACAGGCGCTCGCTGAAGGTGGTGAAGCCGGAGACGTCGGAGAAGAGGACCGAGCACTCGACGGTCGACCCGCCGAGGGCGAGCTCCTGGCCCTGGTTGAGGATGTCGTCCACCACCGCGGGCGAGAGATAGCGCGAAAGGTTCGCGCGCTTCTGGGTCTCCTCCTCGATGTTCTCGTAGAGGCGGGCGTTTTCGATCGCGCCCGCCGCGGCGCCGGCGAAGGAGAGGGCGAGGCGGATCAGGTCCTCGGAGAAGCCGGCCGCCCCCGCCCGGTTGTCCAGGTAGAGGGTCCCCAGGTTGCGATCCTTGTAGTTCACCGGCACGCACAGGATGGCCCGGGCGTCGGATTTCATGACGCTCGCGAAGCCCGACACCCGGTCGTCCCCCTTCGAGTTCGCCGTGAAGAAGGGCACCCCCGAGGCGGCCGCCTGGCTGGCGATGCCCGTGCTGAATTCCTTGGCATCCCCCTCGGCGAGGTCCTCGCCCATCCCCCGGGCCACGCTCACCGCGAGGGCCCCGGTCGCTTCGTCCTTGAGCATGAGGAAGCCCCGCTCGGCGCGCAGCGTCTGGATGGCGTAATCCATGACGCGCTCGAGCAGGGGGGCCAGCTCGTGCTCCTGGTTCAGGGCGTTGCTCACCTCGAGGAGGGTTTCGAGGTCGCCCTCGGTGCGGCGAAGGGCCGTCACCTGGCGCTTGGCCTCGACGAAGGTGTCCCCGAGGGCGGAGAGCCTGGTGACCACGCTCTCGGGAATGGCGTCGGGCGCGGCGCGGCGGACCTGGTAGATCTCCCGGTTGAGCTCGCCGATCTGATCCTCGACGCGGCTGAAGGGATCGGCGCCGTCTCCCTCCGCGGCGGCGGGCGCCGGTGCAGCGGCGGGCGCCGGTGCAGGGGCAGGCGCCGGTGCAGGGGCGGAAGCCGCAGCAGGCGCGGCGGGAGGCGGAGCGGCAGGGGCCGGAGCCGCGGCGGCGGGCGCCGGTGCAGGGGCGGGCGCCGGTGCAGGGGCAGGAGGCGGTGCGGCGGCAGGAGGCGGTGCGGGCGCAGGAGTCGCCGCAGCTGCCGGCGCTGGCGCGGCGGGGGCCGCAGCCGGAGCGGCCGGCGCCGCAGCCTGGGGAGCGGGCGCTCCCGGCGTGAAGGTGTGGCTGCACTTCTTGCACCGCACCTTGAGGCGGGCGACCTCGGCCGGGGGCTTGTTGATCCGGTAGACGGTGTTGCAGTTCGGGCACGCGATGCGGGTGGCCTGAGTGTTCTGCTCCACGAAAATACTCCCGTCTGGGCGACCGGCGGCGCGCTTACACCGTGATGAGGCGCAGGGCTTCGAGCAATTCGTCCACGGTCTGGTATCGATCCGCGGGATCCTTGCAGAGGCACTTGAGAATGACGTCCTCGAGCTCCTTGGGAACCTCCGGGTTCTTCGTGGACAGGCGAGGCGGCTCCTCGTGCATGTGCATGTAGGCGATGTCCCCTTCCTTGAAGGGAACGTCGCCGGTGAGCATCTCGTAGAAGGTGATCCCCAGCGCGTACAGGTCGCTCCGCCCGTCCACCTCGTCTCCGCGAATCTGCTCGGGCGCCATGTAGAAGGGCGTTCCCATGACCTGGCCGACCTGGGTCATCCCGCTCCCGCCCCCCTTTCGGGAGAGGCCGAAGTCGGCGATCTTGATCCCCCCGTCCTTGGTCACCATGATGTTGTCGGGCTTGATGTCGCGGTGGATGACCTCGGCCTTGTGGGCGAGGGCGAGGGGCTCGCAGACCAGGACGGCGAGCTTGAGGAACTGGTCGAGGGGAAGCTTGCGGCCCCCGAGGAGGTCCCCCACGTCCTGGCCCTCGACGAATTCCATGACGATGAACATCGGCTCTTCGGTGCGGATGTCGTAGATGGTGATGATGCCCGGGTGCTCGAGGGCGGCCGCGCTCTGGGCCTCGGTGATGAAGCGCCCCAGCGCCTCGGGGTCATCCCCGATATCGCCGAGAATCATCTTGATGGCCACCTGGCGGTCGAGGATCTTGTCCCTCCCCTTGTAGACCACCCCCATGGCGCCGCGCCCCAGCTCCACAATATCGTCGTAGCGCCGCGAGAGGACCTCCATCGGATCGGGGGGGCCCGCCGGAGCGGCGGCGGGGGCGGCCCCGGCGGCGGGAGCGGCCGCGGCGGCCTCCTCCTCGAGCTCGCGCGCGAGGCGGCCGGCGTGGCCGGCGGCGTCGCGGAAGGTGGCGTCCTCCTCGGCGACCTGGGCGAAGTACTTGTGCGCCAGCGACTTGTCGCCCTTCTCCTCGCAGGCCTCGGCGATCGAGTAGGCCCAGGCGAGGCGGTCCTCGGAGGCGACGCGGAGCCCGAAGAGGATCTCGTGAATCCCCTCGGCCATGTCGAGGTCCCCCTTCTCCAGATAGATCTGGCCCATCTGGCGGAGCGCCTGCAGGCGCACCGGGGAGCGCTCGACGGCGGCCTTCTTGAGGTGGGAGAGGACCGTTTCCTCGTCCCCCTCCATGTTGCGCTCGATTCCGGCCATCTCGAAGTGCGCCCGCGCCTCCTCGCGCGCCGGCATCCGCCGCTCGAGCATGCCCTCGAGCTTCTCCTTCCGCTGGAGGTTGGCCATCTGGTTGATCTGCTGAACCTGGGAGATGAGGCCCGCGTCGTCCGGGTTCACCTTGATGAGCCGGTCGGCCAAGCTCTTGGCGCGCTCGAGGTCGCCCGAGCCGAAGGCCTCGTTCATCGACTTCTTGAGGAGGGCGGTCAGCTCCTGGCGGGCGGCCTGATCGTCGGGCTGGGCGGCGACGATGGCCTCCAGGTGGCGGGCCGCGGCGTCGTCGCTCCCCCCCGCCTTATAATTGTCGACCAGCTTCCGCCGAAGGGGGACGCCCAGCTTGTGGGTGTGGAGCAGCTCCTCGAGGCGCTCGGTGATGAGCGGGTCGCCGGGCGGGAGGAGGGCTTCGGCGGCGGCGTAGCGGGAGAGGGCGGCGTCGGGCCCCTTCGACTGGAGGAGCCAGTCCCCGGCGATGAGTTCGAGCCAGCCCTGCTCCTCGTCCGTCTCCGGGCTGATGGAGGCGAGAACCTTGGCCGCCGACTTCATGTCCCCCTCCAGGAAGATGAGGTGGGCGACCTTGAGGGCGGCCGGGATGGACCCCTTCGACTCGGCCATCTCTTTCTTGAAGCGCGAGAGGTAGTGATCGATCCGGTCCTTGTCCTTGCAGGCATTGTGGAGCTGGACGTAGAGGCCCGCTTGGGCGGGGCTCGCCTCGGCCAGCTCCCCAAGGCCCCGGACGACGTCGCGCATCCGGGCCGGCACGTTGGCGATCATCCCCTTGAACTCGAGAAGGGCGAGGCGGAAATTGCCCTTTTTCGTGTGGATGCGCCCGGAATAGTAGTATTTATCCGAAAACCGGCTGCCCACCGCCTTGAGGTCGTCGAAAATGGCGAGCGCCTTGTCCAGCTCGTTCTTGCGGTAGAGGGACTCGCCCAGGACGGCGTGGTAGCGCATGTAGCGGGGGGTGAGCTCGGCCTGCTGCTTTTTGAGATCGGGCCTGGGCTCGACGGCCTTGATCCGCTCGCACACCTCGATGACGTTGTCGAACTTGCGAAGCTGGTGGAAGGCGACGGCGAGATCGTTGAGGAGCCGGATGTCGTCGTATTCTTTGAGGGGCCGCTTCCCCAGAAGCTGGATGATCTTGTCCCACTCGCTCTTTTGGTAGTGGGCGTCTATCTTCTTCGTGTCCTCACTGGCGAACATGCGCATTTTTCAACTCTTCCCCCCATAGACGCAAAGCGCACCCCGGGTGAGACCAGACTGGGACACCGACCCTCGAAGACCCTCCCATTGTATGAAAAATCGGACGCAATCAAAACCCCTCCTTCGGGAAATGGGGCATCCCTCCTCCTCTATCCGCCTCCTCCGGCCCGTTCTCGGCCCTCCTCCGCCCCTTTCGAGCGCCCAGGCCCTTCTCATTTCCCTCCGCCCCGGCTCTCTTCCCGGGGGCTCCTGGCCTTCCCCGGGCCGGCCGGCCGGGGAGGGGATTATTTCCATCTGGAGATTATTCCCATCTTCGGCGGCAGATCCTCGGTCCGTCGCAATTTGCATCCCGGGGGAGGGAGCGGATGGGGAAGGCGCGGAACCGGGGTCAGGGATATCAGACCATCTCCCACCCCGCTTTCAGGCCGGAAGCCCGCCCCGCCTGGGTCCAAACGGAGGGAATCAAGGCGGGATGCCCATCGGGCGATTTCCCTTTTCCCGCCCGGAGAATTCCGGAGCGGCTCCCCCTCGCGGCGGCGGCCGGGCCTTTTCCGCGCCGGATGCCCGATTCCCTTTGACAGTTCTGAGAAATCTGCTACCTTTGGGGCGAATCTACAGTTTCCCGTTTCCCCTTTTCACAAGGCGCCGCGCTGTTTCCATCCATCCCGGGGAAGGTCCCCATTCAGGCGAGGCCGCCACGCACTGAATTTCTTCGAGGGAGAGAGCCCATGAGACGCCCGACCCATTACCCCGTTTCGATCGCCGCGGCCGGCCTGCTAGCCGCCCTGATGCTCGCCTCGGCCCCCCTGGCGAGCGGAGCCAACCTCACGCCCCAGGAGGAGAAACTCATCCGGGCGGCTAAGAAAGAAGGCGCCGTCGTCATCATCAACCCCCTCTTCAGCGAACGCACGGCCAAGCGCATGGGCCCGGCCTTCATCAAGCGCTACGGCCTGGGCAGCGGCTTCAAGTTCAGAAACCTCCGCAAGGGCACGGGCTCGACCGTGGCCACCGTCCGCCAGGAGATCAAGGCGGGCAAGTTCACCATCGACGTCCACCTGGTGAGCGCGCCCGGCTTCTTCGCCGCCGCCGGCAAGCGCGGCGCCTGGGAGAAGCTCGACAGCGGGTACTGGAACGACAGCCTCGCCCTCGTCAAGAAGGCGGGCCAGTACCACAACTACCCCTACGTGGTGGTCCCCCTCGCCTACTCTTTCCAGCCCATCTGGAACAAGTCCTGCCCCGGGATGGCGAACTTCAGCGTCTCCTCTTACAACGACGTGACCGGCGCCCACCTGAAGGGCAAGACCATTTCGAGCGACATCACGAAGAGCTTCACCTACACCAACACGGTGATTTCGCTGACCGAGAACGGAGCGGTGGACATCAACGCCATGTGGGACAAGCTCAAGGCGACCGCGCCCATCGTGGAGTTCCGCACAGAACCCAAGATCCAAATGGTCATCAGCTGCGAGCGGCCCTTCGATATGTGGAATCTCTCGGGCCGCGTTTACCAGGCCGTCCTCAAGAAGCCGAGCCTGTCCAAGGTCCTCCGCGTCGGCTACTTCAAGGAAGGGCAGGTCATGCTGGGCAACCAGGCCGCCGTTCCGAAGGGCGCCCCCCACACCAGCGCCGGCAAGCTGCTCATCGAGTTCCTCCTGAGCAAGGAAGGCGCCGACATCTTCGTCGAAGGCGAGGCCATCTACACCTTCCGGGCGAACTATACGGCGCCCGCGGCGGCCCGTCCCTACCTCCTGGACCTGGGCAAGACCAAACTGCTCGGCATGAAGGACTGGGTGGCTGCCCAGAGACAGTTCAAGAAGGTGCGCGGCGCGTGGGCCAAGCGGTTCCGCTAGCGGCGCGCTTCCTTTCAACGGCGAGATTTGAGCGGGGGCCCCGCATAGGCGGGGTCCCCGCGTCTCGCATTCCCCCCGCTTCTCCCCGACCGGGCCGGTAGACCATGGCGATCGAATCCACTCTGGGACACGCTCAGATTGCGCCGCCGAGCCGGTGGCGCGCCCTCTTCACCCAGGAGACGATCGTCACCACGATCGTCAGCCTCGTCGTCGCGATCGCCGTCATCCTTCCCCTCCTCACCCTGTTCATCAACAGCTTCCTCATCCTGGACGACTTGGGCTTCGACACCGAATGGGGGTTTGGGAACTACCCCGAGATCTTCAACGACCGCATCATCCGCAAGGCCCTCGTCAACACCTTTCTGATCAGCACCGGCACCACCCTGCTCGCCACCTTCCTGGGCGTCTCCCTCGCCTGGCTCAACGCGCGCACGAACTGCCCCGGGCGCGAGCGGCTCGAGCCCTACAACCTCATTCCCTTCTTCATGAGCCCCTTCGTAGGCGCCATCGCCTGGCACAACCTGGCCGCCCCCAAGGTGGGCCTGCTGAACAACCTGGCGCGGAACCTGTTCGGGATCGAGGGCCACATCCTCAACGTGGACAACATCTACGGAATCATCTGGGTGACCGGGATCTTCTTCACCCCCCTGGTCTACCTCTTCGTCGTCGGCTCCCTTCGGCGGATGGACCCCTCCCTCGAGGACAGCGCGCGCACGACGGGGGCCGGCCTGATTCGCACCACCCTGACGGTCACCCTCCCCCTCGTCACCCCGGCCATCCTCTCGGGCGCCATCATCGTCTTTGTCACCTCGGCGGGCGAGTTCGGCGTCCCCTTCAAGCTGGGCTCGCCCTACGGGTGGGAGACCCTCACCACCCAGATCTTCACCAAGGCCGTGGGGGACGACGCGAACCATTACCTGGGCGGGGCCATGAGCATGATCCTGGGCGTCGTCACCGCCGTTTTGATCTGGATCCAGCGGCGGATCATCGCCCCCCGCGAGTACACCACCGTCACCGGGAAGGGTTTTCGGCCCAACCTCATCGACCTCGGCCGGTGGAAATGGGCCGCCTTCGGCTTCAACTTCTCCTACATCTTCGTCGCCGTCATCCTGCCCATCCTCTGCCTCGTCGTCGTAAGCCTCCATCCGGTGTGGACGGGCCGCATCATCCCCGGCGACATATCGCTCGGGAACTATGAGAAGGTCCTCTTTTTCTGGTCGCCCGATTCGATCCAAGCCGCCACGAACGGCATCGGAAACAGCTTCTTCCTCGCCTTCGTGGGCGCGAGCATCGCCATGGTCCTCGCCATCGTGGTGAGCTACATGATTCACCGCACCAAGGGGCGCGGCGCGGCCATCCTCGACTTCCTGTGCGTCGTCCCGGTCGGCTTCCCCGGAATCGTCCTCGCCATGGGGGTGCTCGTCACCTACATCAAGACGCCCATCTACGCGACGATCTGGATCCTCCTGCTGGGCTACATCACCCGCTTCTTCCCCTACGGGCAGCGGAACATCTCCTCCATCATGCTCGCCATCTCGGAGGAGCTGGACCAAAGCTCGCGCATGGCCGGGGCCTCCTGGCTGACCACCCTGTGGCGAATCACGATCCCCCTGCTCAAGCCCGGCATCTTCGCCGGCTGGCTCCTCCTCTTCGTCATCTTCCTGCGCGAGCTCTCGATCTCGATCATCCTCTACACGGCGGGCACCGAGACCCTCTCGGTCGGCGTCTACTATCTCTCCAACTTCGAGGGCGAGCCGTTGACATCTGCTCTCTCCATCGTGCAGACCGTCATCCTCCTCGCCTGCGTCGTCCTCTTCCGGAAAATCGCGGGCAAAGAGGCCCTCACCGCCTAAGATGGAAACCGCCGCCGCCAGCGAAAGCTATCTCGAGGTCTCGGACCTCTCGAAATTCTTCGGGGACGACCGGGCCGTGGACGGCATCTCCTTCGGCGCCCCCCGGGGGACATTCCTCACCCTGCTCGGGCCCTCGGGCTGCGGGAAGACGACCACCCTGATGTGCATCGCCGGCCTCCACAAGCCCGACGGGGGGGAGATCCGCATCGATGGGGCGCCCGTCACCTCCATCCCCGGGCGCGTCTTCCTCCCCCCCGAGAAGCGCAACATCGGGATGGTGTTCCAGAGCTACGCCATCTGGCCCCACATGACGGTGTTCCAAAACGTCAGCTACCCTCTCGAGATCCGCGACATCGGGCGGGAGGAGATCGACGAGCGCGTGGCCGAGGTTCTGCGCCTCGTCGGCCTCTCGGACATGACCGATAAGCTCGCCACCCAGCTCTCGGGCGGCCAGCAGCAGCGCGCCGCCCTCGCCCGGGCCATCATCTTCCGTCCCCGCCTCCTCCTCTTCGACGAGCCCCTCAGCAACCTCGACCTCAAGCTGCGCGAGCGGATGCGCATCGAGCTCAAGCGCATCCAGCACGAGGTCGGCATCACCTCCATCTACGTCACTCACGATCAGGCCGAGGCCCTCGTCATGAGCGACGAGATCGTGGTCATGAGCAAGGGGCACATCGAGCAGCGGGGGGACCCCCACTCGATCTACGCCCATCCCGCGAACCGTTTCGTGAGCGACTTCATCGGGGTGGTGAACCTGATCGAAGGGCGTATCGCCGCCGCTCCGGGAGAAGGGCGGGGAGAGATCGAGATCACCGGCGGGAGAGGCGCCGTCCGCATCCCCTGCGTCCTGGCCGACGGAATGGCCGAGGGCGACGCGGCCTTCCTCTCGGTGCGGCCCGAGAACGTCACCGTGGCGCGCGAGCCCGACGGGAGCGGCCCGCGCATCGAGGGGGAGATCATCCAGACGATTTTCCTGGGGAACTCCGTGGACTGCCGGGTGCGCTGGGGCGACTTCGAGTGGAAGGTGCAGGCCCACCCGCGCCAGCGCCTGCGCCGGGGGGACCGCGTATTCCTCCGCCTCGCCCCCGAGCACACCCTGGCCGTGCGGCCCTGAGCGAAGTGGCGCCCTCCGTCTCCTTCCTGTGCGGAGGCGACATCGCCCTCAACCGGGCCGCCCCCCCCGCCGGGCGGCCACCGCTCGGCCGCCTCGCCCCCCTCTTTCAGAAGAGCGATCTTGCCTTCGCCAACCTGGAGGTCCCCCTCTCGCGGCGCGGGCGCCCGGCCCCGGAGAAGATCATCCTGCGCGGCCCGCCCGAGATGGCCCGCGAGCTCGCCGCGGCCGGCTTCGACGCCCTCTCCTTCGCGAACAACCACGCCCTCGACTACGGGGAGGAGGCCTTCTTCGACACCCTCGGCCTCCTCGCGGAGGCGGGCGTAGACGCCGTCGGCGCGGGGAGGAGCCTCGCCGCCGCGCGGCGCGCCGTCCTCCTCCGCCGGAGGGGGCTCACCGTCGGCGTTCTCGCCTTCTCCTCCGTCCTCCCCCGCGGCTTCGCCGCCGGGAAAAGCGCCGCCCGGGGGCGGAGCAGCGCAGCCGGCGTGAATCCCCTCCGGGCGCGGACGGCCTACCGCCCCGCCCGCGACCTGGACGAGTATCCGGGAACGCCGCCCGAAATCCGCACCTGGGCCGTCGCGGAGGATCTTCGCCGCATGAAGCGGGACGTGCGCAAGCTGCGCAAGGCGGCCGACCTGGTCATCGTCAACCACCACTGGGGGACGAGCATGGTGCACGAGACGGGGGCGTTTCAGCGCGAGATCGCCCGCGCCGCCGTCGGCGCCGGGGCGGACCTCGTCCTCGGCGGGCACCCCCACGTCATCCAGGGGGTGGAATTCCACAAGGGGCGGCCCATCGTCTACAGCATGGGCAACCTCATCTTCGACTTCGACATCCCCTTCTTCACCCCGGCGACGCGCCAGACTTTCCTCTTCGGCTGCACCCTCTCGAAGAAGGGGGTCGAGGACGCCTACCTGCTGCCCTGCCGGTGCGGGGTGAACGCGCCCCCCACCCTCCTCTCCCCGCGTCGGGGGGAGGGCCGCGAGATCGGCGCCCTCCTCGCGCGGCTCAACGCCCCCTTCGGCGCCCGCCTCGCCCCCGAGGGAGATCGGATCCGCCTCCTTCCCCCGGGGGAGTAGCCGCCCCCTAGCTCGCCGCTCCCTCCGAATCCTTGACCGGGCTCTTCATGATGATCGCCGTCATGGGCGCTCCGACGGCGCCGGTCATGTGCTCCAGGCCGGCCGGGATGTAGGCCACCGCCCCGGGCGCGAGGTCGATCCGCTCCCCGTGGGTCTCGGTGTAGCCCTTCCCGCTGAGGACCCAGATCACCTCCTCCTGGCCGGGGTGGGCGTGGGGCTCGTGCGGCGTCTCCGGATCGTACTCGGTCACCCCGACGCGGATGTGCTCGGCCCCGTTCGCCTGGGGGCCGATGAAGATCTTCGTCCGCCCCCAGGGCACGGATTTGAAGGGGACCTCATCCAGCAGAATCACTTCCTTCTTCGGCATCTCACGCTCCCCCAAATGAACCGGGCTCCTCTCCTCCGCTCCCGGAGCCTCTGCGCGCCCCCCTCCCTCAGGCCAGGCGCTTGCGGACGGCCTCCCCGCAGGCGCGGGTCGAGAGCGTCCCGCCCAGGTCGCCCGTCCGCTCCCCGTTGCGGATGGCCCCCTCCACCGCCCGGCGAATCGCTTCCGCCCCTTCGGCGCAGCCCAGGTGCTCGAGCAATAGGGCGGCGGTCAAGATGGCGGCGACGGGGTTGGCGATCCCCTTCCCGAAGATGTCGGGGGCGGTCCCGTGGACGGGCTCGAAGAGGGAGATCCCCTCCATGTTCAGGTTCGCCGAGGGGGCGATTCCGAGGCCGCCGACAAGGGCCGAGGTGATGTCGCTCAAGATGTCGCCGAACATGTTGTTCGTCACCAGGATGTCGAACTCTTTGGGATGCTGAATCAGCTCCATGGCGACGGCGTCGATGTGCTTCGCCTCGCTCTCGACGCCGGGGAAGTCGGCGCCGACCTCCTCGAACACCCGGCGCCAGATGCCGCCCGCGTAGCGCAGGCCGCTCGCCTTGTCCGCCATCGTCACCTTGCGGCGCCCGTGGCGCTCGGCGTAGGTGAAGGCCGCCCGGATCACCCGCTCGACCCCCTTGTAGGTGTGTAGCTCCTCCTGGAGGGCGACCTCATCCACGGTCCCCTTCTTGAAGAAGCCGCCCACCCCGACGAAGAGGCCCTCGGTGTTCTCGCGGAAGACGACGTGGTCGATCTCCCCCGCCCGGGCGCCCTTGAGGGGGGTGAGGTCCTCGTGGAAGAGGCGGCAGGGGCGGATGTTGGCGTACAGATCGAGCCCGAAGCGGATGCCGAGCAGAATCTCCTCCTGGACGACCGAGCCGCCCACGCGGGGGTCCCCGATGGCGCCGAGGAGGATGGCCCCGTAGCCCTCGCGGAGGATCTCAACGGCGTTCTCGGGCATCCCCCTCCCCTCGCGCATGTAGCGCTCGCTCCCCCAGTCGAGATGCTCGAGCTCGACGGGGAAGGAGGCGGCCTCCGCCGCCGCCAGCAGCGTCT
>JAZGDQ010000495.1:0-7939 GCA_036477985.1 bacterium | reverse complement strand
GTGCGGGACACCGTGGTCATGGAGGAGGGCCGGGTGAGCAATGAGGCCGGCCTCGGCCGGCCGGTGGAGCGCGTCGAGGACTGAGCCCAGCGGCCCGAGGCCGCCGGCATGGGGCGCCCGGCATGAGGCCCCACAGGAGCGAGGCGCCCGGGCCGAGCGCTCTTTGGGGCGAGGCGGCAGGGGGGGCTCCCCTCACGCCCCCGCCCCCTCCGCCTGGGAGGGAATTCGGGGTACGGGGAAAAAGCCCTGACGGGGCCGGAGAATGACAAGATAACCCGCATATTATCAATGCCTTGAAATATATTTTCCAAAGGTCGAATTTTTTGAAAAAACGGCTCAAGTAGGCGATTTTCCTGCCGTTAAGCGAACTGGAAGTGTATAGGCCCATATGGGCCTGTTCGCGCTTGGGGGAACAAGGTGAAGATTGCGCCCTACCTCGCCCAGAACGTGAGCCGGAGCTATCTGCGCCAGCAGCGCATCGGGGAGCGGATAGCCGAGTCGCGGGGGCGTTCCTCCGGAGAGATCCCCCCCCGGCCGGCCGTCCAGATCGAGCTCTCCCAGGCCGCCCGCCAGGCCTCCGAGGACGCCCGCCGCCAGGCCGCCGAGTTCCGTGACGAGCAGCTCTCCCTGGTTTCGGAGCGCTTCGCCGAGCGGCTCGTCGCCCGGGGCGGCGAGGAGGGCGAGGGCGGCGGCGAGGAGGCCTCCGGTTTCGATAGGGTGCTGGAGAGCGTCGGCCTCGCCATCCAGAAGGGGGCCGACGGCGAGGGGGACGTCATCGTCAGGAAGGACACCGGCGAGGTGCTCTCGGAGCTCGCCCCCGAGGCGCTCGATTCGGTCAAAGAGGTTCTCCGGCAGTCGGCCCGCCGCGTCCTCGACGGGTTGATTTGATCCGCACGACCGGCGCTCGCGCCGGCGGATCGCCCGTAGGGGGGGGATTCCCGTGATAGACGTCGATCCGCTGCGAAGAAAAATCAGCGGGGAGAGCTATGCCGATTCGGTCCGCCGCCGGCAGGAGACCCTAAAGGCGAAGGGCCCGGCGGCCCTGCCGCCCGAGGCGCCCCAGACCGCCTCGGGGGATAAGATCGAAGTCAGCGAGAAGGCGCTCCTCATGGGCCGCATCCAGCGGGCCCTGGCCGAGATTGCCGACATCCGCGCCGATCTCGTCGAGGAGATCAAGGCGCGCATCGAGCGGGACGAATACCACGTTCCCGGCGAGGATATCGCCGAGAAGGTGATCCGCGAGGCGATCAAGGAGATGAAATCGCTCCGCTCCCGGTGAGGCGCCCTTTCTCTCCTTCCCCGGCCGCCGCCCTTCCCTCTTTCACCCTGCGCCCGCCCGAAAGGCCATAGACGGCGAGAGCCCCTGAACGAAGAAAGCCCGGCCGCTCCGAAGAGCGCGCCGGGCTTTTTTTTCGAATGAATTTCCCGCCGCGGGGGCCTGCGGCTCCGGGCCGCGGCGGCCCCCCGCGCCCTAGCCGACCGGGGCGTAGTGCTCTTTGATCTCCTCCGTCACCTCGTCCTCCGTCACGTCCTTCATCGAGAGGCGGATGCGCCCGTTCCCCTCCACCTCGAGGCATTTGACGAGGAGCTTGTCCCCCTCCTTCATGACGTCGGTCACCGACTTCACCCGGTTCTTGGAGATCATGCTGATGTGGACGAGCCCGTCGGTCCCCGCGAAGATCTCGACGAAGGCGCCGAAGTCCATGATCTTCCTCACCGTCCCGTAGTAGATGCGCCCCACCTCGGCCTCCTGGGTGAGCTCGCGGATGATCTCGAGCGCCCGCTGGGCGCCCGCCTCGTCGGAGGAGGCGACAAAGACCGTCCCGTCGTCCTCGACGTCGATCTGGGCGCCGGTCTCCTCGACGATCCCCCGGATGATCTTCCCGCCCGGGCCGATGATGTCGCGGACGCGGTCCTTGGGAACGCGGATGGTGAAGATGCGCGGGGCGTAGGGGGAGATCTGCTCGCTCGGCTTGGCGATGACGGCGTCCATCTGGTCCAGGACGTTGAGGCGCGCCTCCTTCGCCTGGGCGAGGGCCTCGCGCACGAGCTCGAATTTGAGGCCGCGGATCTTGATGTCCATCTGGAGGGCGGTGATTCCCTCGCGGGTGCCGCCGACCTTGAAGTCCATGTCGCCGATATGATCCTCGAGCCCCAGAATGTCGGTGAGAATCGCCGTCTTGCCCGTGGATTCGTCGGAGATGAGCCCCATGGCGATTCCGGCGATGGGGGAGGTGATCGGAACCCCGGCCGCCATGAGGGAGAGGCTCGCTCCGCAGATGGTGGCCATCGAGGAGCTGCCGTTGCTCTCGGTGATGTCGGAGACGACGCGGATGGTGTAGGGGAAGGACTCCTGGTCGGGCAGGATGGCCTGCACGGCCCGGGAGGCGAGAGCGCCGTGACCGATCTCGCGCCGGCCGGGCCCGCGGTTGGGCTTGGCCTCGCCCACGCAGAAGCCCGGGAAGTTGTAGTGGAGGAGGAAGTAGCGGTCCTGCTTCCCGTCCAGGTTGTCGATGAGCTGGGCGTTGGAGGCGGTCCCGAGGGTGACGGTGACGATGGCCTGGGTCTCCCCGCGGGTGAAGAGGGAGCTCCCGTGGGGGCGGGCGAGAGGGTTGAGCCGGATGGTGATGGGCCGAATGTCGCGCAGGCCGCGCCCGTCGGCGCGGACCCCTTCGTCGAGAATGAGGCCGCGGAAGACGTCGTTCTCGACCTGGCCGAAGTAATCGCCCACGGCCTTGCGGCTGGGCGCCCCCTCCTCCCCGGTGCACAGGGCCTCGCGGCAGGCCGCCTTGGCGTCGCCGATGGCCTTGTACTGGGGCAGCTTCTCGTGAATCTTGGCCGCCTCGCGCAGGCGGGGCTCGGCGATCTCGCGGACGCGCGCCATGAGGCCGGCGTCCTCCTCGGCCTCCTCGACCTCGCGCTTGGGCTTGCCCGCCTCGGCGCGAAGCTCGCTCTGGAGGGCGACGAGCTGGCGGATGACGGCGTGGCCCGTCTCGAAGGCGTCCATGTAGATGTCCTCGGAGACCTCGAAGCTCCCCGCCTCCACCATCACGATTGCGTCGTCCGAGCCTACGAGGACGCAGTTGAGGTCGCTCTCCTCCTGCTGCTCGATCGTGGGGTTGACGATGATCTCACCGTTTATCCGGCCCACGCGGACGGCGCCGATGGGGCCGGCGAAGGGGATGTCCGAAATGGTGAGGGCGGCAGAGGTTCCGTTGATGGCGAGAATGTCGGAATCGCAGAGCCCGTCGTAGGACATGACCATGATCTGAATCATGGTCTCGCACCGGAAGGTCTTGGGGAAGAGCGGGCGAATCGGCCGGTCGATGAGGCGGCAGGTCAGGACCTCGCGCTCGCCCGGGCGCCCTTCGCGCCGGAAGAAATTGCCCGGGATGATGCCCGCCGCGTAGAAGCCCTCGCGGTAGTCCACCGTGAGGGGAAAGAAGTCGAGCCCCTCGCGCGGGGAGGCGGAGGCGCAGGCCGTGCACAGAACCGAGGTCTCCCCGTAGTGCATCATGACGGCGCCGTCGGCCTGCTTGGCGATCTCGCCCGTATCGAAGGCGAGGGTATATCCGTTTATGGAGATTTCCTTGCGAATATGTGGCATTTCGGTTTCCCTTCGGGGGTTTTGAGGCGGTCTAGCGGCGAAGGCCGAGCCGCTGAATGATGGTGCGGTAGCGGTTCACGTCCTTGTTCCGAAGATAGTCCAGGAGGCGCCGCCGCTGACCCACAATTTTCAGCAACCCCCTTCGGGAGTGGTGATCTTTCTTGTGGGCCTTGAAGTGGTCGGTGAGGTAGCTGATTCGCTCGCTCAAGATCGCGACCTGGACCTCGGGCGAGCCTGTGTCATTCTCGTGCGTTCGGTAATCTTCGATGACTTCGGTCTTGCGAGCCTTCGTTAGGACCATGCTCCTGCTTCCTCCGCTGGGTGGCCGGCTCTCCGGACCACGCTCTCTCTCTTCTTCCCGTCAAAGCGGCGCAATTGTAGCGCACTCCCCCCCTCCGTTGCAAATACGCGGCCCGCCGCCCCCGGCGATCGGACATTCCGCTCCCGGCGGCGGACATTCCGCCCCGCGGCGGGCGAAAAGCGCTTCTCTTATGGGGAGAAAAGGCGCTCGGGACCGACCAGGGAGCCCCGTCCCACCCCCCCCCTGGGGGGGGAAAGGCGGCCCACGGCGATGAGGACCCCCCCCTCGGTGAGGAGACGCACCTTGCCCCCCGCCGGCGGGGGACCCTCCAGCCGAAGATCCGCGGGGCCGGGGGCGGCCCCGTTCCGCAGCCGGGCCTCGGCCTCGGGCCGCACGGTGAGGGCGGGCATGTGGGCCAGCGCCTCGGCCGGGGAGATGAGGATTCCCTCCAACCCGCCCTCCCGGGCGAGGGCTTCGGCCTCCTCGAGCGATCGGGTCTCCTCCAGGCGGAAGGGGCCCAGCGCCGTCCGGGTGAGGGCCTCGAGGCAGCCCCCCGCCCCGTGGCGCCTCCCCAGGTCGTCGCACAGGGTGCGGATGTAGGTCCCCCGGCTGCAGGTCACCTCGAAGGTTAGGCGGGGCCCCTCGGCCGAAAGGGCGCGGATCTCGAAGATCTCGATGGGCCGGCTCTCCCGCTCGACCTCCACCCCGGCGCGCGCCAGCTCGTAGAGGCGGGCTCCTCCCACCCGGAGGGCCGAGTGCATGGGCGGCACCTGCTCGCCCTCGCCCAAGAATCCGTCGAGGAGGCGCTGCGCCTCCTCCAGGGAGATCGCGCCCGGCGCGCACTCCACGAGCGTCTTGCCCGTCACGTCCTGGGTGTCCGTCGTTCGGCCCAGGAGGAGGACGGCGCGGTAGGTCTTGCGGCAATCGAGCAGGTAGGGGAAGAGCTTCGTCGCCTGCCCGAGGCAGATGGGGAGGACCCCCTCGGCCATGGGGTCCAGCGTGCCGGCGTGGCCCACCTTCGCCCGCGGGGGCAGGAGGCGGCGCACCGCGGCCACCACGTCGTGGGAGGTGGGTCCGGCCTCTTTTCGCAGGTTCAGCACCCCGGCCGCGCTCACGCGCCCCCCTCCCCCGCGCTCTCCTCCCGCAGGCCCTGGATGAGGCGCTCGATGTGATCGCTCTGGGCCAGGCTGCGGTCGATGTAGAAGCGCAATTGGGGGGTGCGCCGCAGGCGCAGGCGCTCGCCCAGCTTGCCCTGGAGGAAGCCGGCGGCGCGCTCCAGCCCCCGGAGCCCCTCCTCGAGCTCCTCCTCCCCTCCCCGCTCCTCCCCGTAGCGGCTGAAGTGGGCCTTCGCCTGGCCCAGGTCGGGGCTCACCTCGACCCGGGTGATGCGGACGCCGCGCACGCGCGGATCCTTCACGTGGCGCAGGAGCAGCTCGCCCAGCTCGTTCTGGATCAGCTCGGCTACGCCGACGGAGCGGGGATAATCCACCACCGTCCGGCGCCTCGGGAATGCAACTAGAGAATCTCGATGTCGAAACCCAGCACGACGGCCAGCCCCATGCCCTCGATGGCGTCGAGCGCCTGGCGCAGGTGCTTGTCCGCCAGGCGCCCCTCGCCGCTGACGACGCACACGCCGAGGCGGCAGCGTTGCCACTTGTCCTGAAAGTCCACCTCGGCCACCGATACGTTGAAGCGGTTCCGCAACCGGGTGACGATGGACTTCACCACCTTTCGCTTGCTCTTGAGCGAGCCGCTGTCGTAGATCTGCAGGTCCACGGTCAATAGGCCGATGGCCGCCATGGGGGGTGGAGGGCTCCGGGCGCGCGGAAGGGCTCAGAGGGTGCGGGCGACTTCCTCGATGACAAAGGGCTCGATGACGTCGCCGTCCTTGATGTCGTTGAAGTTCTCGATTCCGATGCCGCACTCGTATCCCTGCTGGACTTCGGTCACGTCCGCTTTGAAGCGCCGCAGAGAGGAGATGCGCCCGGTGTAGATCACCACGCTGTCCCGGATGAGGCGGGCCTCGCACCCCCGGCGGACGCTCCCGTCGGTGATGAAGCAGCCGGCGATGGTCCCCGCGTGGGGCACCTGGAAGAGCTGGCGCACCTCGGCGCGCCCGCTGACGACCTCGCGCGAGCCCGGCTCGAGGATTCCCTCCAGCGCGGATTTGATCTCCTCGATCGCGTCGTAGATGACCGAGTAGAGGCGGATGTCGACCTTCTCCCGCTTGGCCGCTTCCACCGCGCCCGGGGCGGGGCGCACGTTGAAGCCGACGATGACGGCCGAGGAGGCGGCCGCGAGCATGACGTCCGACTCGGTGATGCCGCCCGTCAGCTTGTGGAGGATGGAGACGGCCACCTCCTCGTTGCCGAGCTTGGAGAGGCTCGATTGCAGGGCCTCGATGCTTCCCTGGACGTCGGCCTTGAGGATGAGGTTCAGCTCCTTGGCCACGCCCTCCTTCACGTCATTCATGAAGCTGTCCAGGCTCACCCGCGCCGTGGGGAGGAGGGCGGCGAGGCGCTCGCGCTGCTGCCGCTTGGCGCTGATCTCGCGGGCCCCGCGCTCGTCGGCCACGCCCACGAACTCATCGCCCGCCCCCGGCACGCCGCCGAAGCCGAGAACCTCGACCGGAGTGGAGGGCCCGGCCACCTTGATTCGCTGGCCCTGGTCGGTGATGAGGGCGCGCACCTTCCCGAACCATTGGCCCGCCACGAAGTTGTCCCCCACCCGGAGGGTGCCCCGCTGAATGAGGACGGTGGCGACCGGCCCCCTCCCCCTGTCCAGCTTGGCCTCCACCACGATGCCCTGCGCGTTCCGCGAAGGGTTCGCCTTGAGCTCCATGAGATCGGCCTGGAGGATGGCCAGATCGAGCAGATCGTCGATCCCCTCCTTCTGCTTCGCCGAGATCGGGCAGTAGACCGTATCTCCGCCCCAATCGTCCGGAATGAGGCCGAGGTCGGAGAGCTGCTGCTTCACCCGATCCAGGTTGGCCTCGGGAAGATCCATCTTGTTGACGGCCACCATGATGGGGACCCCGGCCACCTTGGCGTGGTCGATGGCCTCCCGTGTTTGGGGCATGACGCCCTCGTTGGCGGCCACGACGAGGATGACGAGGTCGGTCACCCGGGCGCCGCGGGCGCGCATGGCGGTGAAGGCCTCGTGGCCCGGGGTGTCGAGAAAGACGCAGGTTCCCTTCTCCGTCGTGACCCGGTAGGCCCCGATGTGCTGGGTGATCCCGCCCGCCTCCCCCTCGGCCACGTTGGCGTTGCGAATCGCGTCCAGGAGCCGGGTCTTGCCGTGGTCGACGTGCCCCATGATGGTGATGACCGGCGCACGCGGGAGGAGGTCTTCGGCCTTGTCCTCATCCTGGATGAGGAGATCCTCGATATTGTCCTTGGTGATCTCGACCTCATAGCCGAACCGCTCGCTCACCGTGGTGGCGGTGGAGTGATCCACCAGCTGGTTGATCGTGGTCATCTGGCCCATCTTCATGAGCTCCTTGATGACCTCGGTGGCATTGATGCTGAGCTTTTCGGCCAGCTCCTTGACCGAGATGGCCTCCCCGATGCGAATCCGCCCGCCGCGCGCAATCGGGCGGGCCGCCTCGGCCGGAGCGGGAGGCGGCGCCTCCTTCTTCGAGGGCTTCTCGGCTTCCTCGACGATTTCCGGGGCGGCCTCGGCGGCGACGGGCGGCGCGGCCTTCCCCTTCTTGGGCTTCTTCTCCTCCTTGGGGGGCTTGGGGGCTTCCTTTTTCGCGGCCGTCTTCTTGGCCGCGGGCGCAGCGGCCTTCTTCGCGGCCGGGGCCTTCTTCTTCGGCTTCTCCTCCTTGGGCCCGAACAGGGTCTGGATGAGCTCGGCCGTCTCCTCGTCGACCGTGCTCATGTAGCTCTTGACCTCGATGCCCTCGCGGTTCAACTCCTCCACGAAGACCTTGTTTGCGTAGCCCAGCTTTTTGGCCAAATCGTAAACCCGAACCTTCGCCATCCACACACCTCCCGCCGATATCCCTTGCGGCCTCCCCACGGGGGGGG
>JAZGDQ010000494.1:0-2099 GCA_036477985.1 bacterium | reverse complement strand
CAGAGGATGAGGGGGGAGGAGCGGCACGCCCGCCGGAGGGTCTCGAGCACCTCTCCGTCCTCGGGCCCCCCAACCACAACGGCGCGGAAGCCCCGCTCCGCCAACAGGTCGATGGTCTCGGCGAAGGAGGTCTCCGCCCACCGCTTGGGGGCCCACTTGGCGGCGGGGTGGACGACGACGAGGGGGGCGCCCCCGGGCCGGATGTCCTTCTGGGCGAGAAGGCGGTCGGCCGCCGCCAGGGCCCGGGGATTGGCGCCGAGCTCCCATCCATCTCCGTCGATCTCCGCCTGGAGGGCGCGCGCCGGGATGCTCATCCGGTCGGCGAGGTGGTCGCTCTCCTCGGTGTCGAACTCGTGGGTGTAGAAGTGGCCGAGGCTGTCCAGGGTGAAGAGCCCGAGGGAGAGCGGGCGGCGAAGCCCGAGGCGGAGGGGGGCGCCCGTCGCCCAGGCGGCGGCGGCCGTGTGGAAGAGACCGGTGAGGTCGACGGCCAGATCGTATCCCTCGCGCCGCAGCTTGAAGAGGGCGCCCGCCCAGCGGAGGACGCCGGCGAGAAGGCCGCGCCCGCGCATGAGGAACTGGACGGGGAGGCGCTCCACGGCGTTGAGCCCGTCCAGGGACTCGGCGAGGGGGGCGACGTGGGGCTGAACGAGGAGGTCGAGTTGCGCCCTGGGGAAGCGGCGGCGGATGGCGCGCAGGGCCGGGGTGGCCATGAGGAGATCCCCGATGGCGTCGAGCTTGATGACCAGGATCTTCCGGACGCCCTCGAGGGTCTCGGGCGAGGGGGAGACCCCCCGCTGGGGGCTTTGGCCGAGGAAGCGCGTGGCGCGGTGGAGGAGGTAGGGGAGGGAGCGGAGGAGTCGGCCGATGGCGGTTTGCATTCTCATCTTCGGTGTCGTTGCCTGAGAAGGAAGGCCCCCGCCGGGCGCTCGCCGGGAGCGAGGCCGGGCGCGTTTTTGTAGGGGACCTTACCTCCGAAATCGGAAAAATGAAAATCGGGCGCCCCGCCTGGGGAATCGCGGCCCCGCTTGGAGAATCGCCGCCCCGCCCGGGGAATCGCCGCCCGGAGGGGTGGGGCTTGGCCCCCCCCGGCCCAAATGATAGCCTCGCCCGCGGTTTCTCCAAACGGAACCGCGCGGAGGCCTCTGGAGGGAGACGTCCATGAACGCGCCGGGCTCGGGAGAAGAGAGAGAGAAGGGGGGGCGGAGCCTCGCCCTGATGCTCCTCGTCATCGCGGCCGGCTTCCTCCTCCAGTCCCGCACCGGGGCGGACCCCGACCTTTGGGGGCACGTCCGCTTCGGGCAAGACCTTTGGCGGACGGGGCGGATCATCCACCCCGACTCCTACTCCTACCTCTCGGGGGATCAGCCGTGGATCAACCACGAGTGGCTCTCCGAGGCGGCCTTCGCCCTCGCCTATGACTGGGCCGGGGGGCCCGGCCTCCTTCTCCTGAAGGGGGCGATTTCGCTCCTCCTCCTGGGGCTGGCGGCGGGGCGCCTGCGGCGCCTTCCCTTCGGCGGCCCCGTCGTCATGGCGTTCCTCATCTTCTTGTTGACGCCCTGGTTCACCGCCGTCCGCCCCCAGCTCTTCACCTACCTCTTCTTCCTCCTCGTCGTGCTCTCCATCCGGGCGGCCGAGGGAGGCCGCCCCGGCTGGATGTGGGCGGTCCCGCCCGTCCTCGCCCTGTGGGTGAACTTTCACGGGGGGGTGCTGGCCGGGCTCGGCATATTCCTGGGCTGGGCGATCATCCACCTCACCGCGCGCCTTCTGCCGGGATGGCGCGCCGCCGCCCCCCGGGCCGCCCCGGGCGGGATGGTCCTGGCCGCCGCGGCCGCCGCCGCCCTCGCCCTCTTGGCGAACCCCTACGGCGCCGGGCTTCCCGCCTTCCTCCTGCGCACGGCCACCGTCCCCCGCCCGGACATCTCGGAGTGGCGTCCCATCCTCATCCAGACGGCCTACGGGGCGGCCTACCTTCTCTCGCTGGCCGTCTCGGCCGCCGGCTTTCGTTACAGCCGCAAGCGGAAGAACCCGGTCCTGATGATACTGTGGCTCGGCTGCGCCCTCCTTCCGCTGGCGGCCATTCGGCACACCCCGCTGTTCGC
>JAZGDQ010000493.1:0-3217 GCA_036477985.1 bacterium | reverse complement strand
ATCCGCCTGCGCTTCGGCTTCGACAGAGACCCCATGACGCTCGAAGAGATCGGCCACAAGATCGGCCTCTCCCGCGAGCGGATTCGCCAGATCGAGAAAAAAGTGATCCGCCGCTTCAGGGCCCGCGCGAAGAACAAGACACTGATGGACTACCTGAGATAGCCATGTCCCGGACGGATCAGGAGAAATCACCCGTGCGGCCGGACTCCCGGGAGGCGGGCTGGGCAGGCGCCGCCGTCGATATTCTCTCGACCGGCGGGAAAGGAGGCCTTACCCTTCCCAACTGGCTTACCCTGACGCGCATCCTCATGGTGCCCGTTCTGGTTCTTTTCCTTCTCCAGGGCTCCCCGTTTTCGCGCGGGATCGCGGCGACGATCTTCGCTGTGGCCGCGCTGACGGACTGGCTGGACGGCTACCTGGCCCGAACGCACGGCCTGGTGACGCCCCTGGGCGAGATCCTCGATCCCGTTGCGGACAAGTTGCTTATCATGGCGGCGCTCCTCCCCCTGGTCGCCCTCGGCAGGGTGGACGCCTGGGTGGTGGGCATTTTACTGGGCCGGGAATTTCTCGTCACGGCGATGCGGGCGGTCGCGCTCCGCAGCGGTCTGGTGGTGGCGGCAAGCGTCCTGGGAAAGGCGAAAATGGGGCTCGAGGTGGCGGCCATCATATTCTTGATTCTGGACCTTCTTCCTCCTGCGGGAACCGTTCTCATCTGGGCGGCCATGATCGTTGCCATCCTCTCGGCCTTGGATTACTTCCACAAAATCGTCCGGGAGCTGACTTGAGCGCCATCGGGGTATTTGTCGTGGCGGGCCTTCTGGGCGCGATTCCCTTCGGGATACTCGTCACCCGCTGCCTGGGCCTTTCGGACCCGCGCACGGGGGGAAGCGGAAATATCGGGGCCACCAACGTCGTGCGCACCAGCGGCTGGGGGGCGGGGCTCATCACCCTGGCCGGGGACATTTTGAAGGGGATGGCCGCCGTGGGAATCGCTGCGCCTCTCATCGCCGCTCCGACGGAGGGCGCCCGAAGCATCGCCGCCGTCGCCGCCGTACTGGGTCATATGTTCTCCCCCTTCACGGGCTTCCAGGGGGGGAAGGGGGTGGCCACCGGCCTGGGCGTCTTTGCCCTGCTGATGCCCGGCCCGACCGCCTTGGCCGCCGCGGTGTTCCTGGCGGCCGTCGCCCTGACGCGGTACATATCGGTCGGGTCCATTCTCGGCGCCATTACCGTCCCGCTGGCGGGCACCCTCGCCGGATATCCCGCCGGCCCCTCATCGGCTGCGGCCCTGATTGCCGGCCTCATCGTCTGGAAGCATTCGGGCAACATCGGCCGGCTCGTGCGGGGCGAGGAAAACCGCCTCGGCACGAAGGGTTCATAAAATAACCCCATCCGCCCGCGGTCCGCGGGCGCCCTGGAAAGAACTATGCTCACCGGATGCGCACCTGTTTTCATGCTCGGCCTTCTCGGCGTTTCGCTGGGAAGCTGGTTCTTCGGCACCCACATCGCGGCCCGGCTCACGGGCCTCGTCCTTCTTTTGCTCTTCTTGCTCTATTTCGCCCTCCTCAACTGGACGGCGCAGTCCAACATCCGGCTTCGAGAAGAAAAGGGAGGGGGAGAGGAAACGGGCCCGGGCGGCCAGCCGCCCGCCGAAACCCAAGCGACCGGAGGGGCGCACACGGAGGAAGGGGAGCAGGCCCCGTTCACAGAAGATGACCGCGCCGAATGGGCCGCCTTCCTCCAGACCGAGGGCCGCGTCCTGTGGGCGGGGGTGATTTTTCTCTCGGCGACGATTGCGGTCCTGATCCTGAAAAACTGACGCGCCCCAAAGGGGTGCGCCCCCTCAGAGTCTCCGGAGGGCCTCAAGCCAGCGGCTCAGGAATTCCATTAGTTCACCGGGGGGCCTGAGCCACACGCGGGCGAGCGTGGGCCTCCACTCGCTCCGCACGAGGACCGGAAGCCCCCCCTCCCCCCCCTCCCCCAGCGCCCGGAAAGCGTCCTCGTCCGTCTCATCGTCGCCCAGATAGGCCGCGGGCGCGCCGGGCGATCCTCCGATCAGCTCGCTCACCGCATCCCCTTTCGACCACCCCGGCGCGCGAAGTTCGAGCCCCCCGTCGAAGGGGGATATCTCGAGCCCCCCTCCCCGGACAAAGGGAAACCAGATCTCCCGGACCCTGGCCATTGATTCCACCCCAAGGCTCCGCTCCAGGCCCCGGACATGAAACGCAACGGAGAAGGGTTTTTCCTCGGTCCGCCCCGAGATTCCGGCCGAGCGGAGGGCCTCCCGGCCCGCCCTCAGGCCCTCGCGCTGGTCCTTCATCGGAGGGGTGCTGCGCACCTCCCCCCCGGGCAGGCGGTGCTCCCTGCCGTGGGAGGCCCAGACCTCGGGCAGGGGATCGATCCTCAAAAGGGGAAGGATGGACTCGAGGCTCCGGCCCGTTACGAGGACCAGCCGGGAGATTTCCGATATCTCCCCGAGCCGGGGCTCCACGCCGGGATAGGGGCGCGCCTCGGCGGGGTTTTCTTTGAATGGCGCCAGGGTTCCGTCGTAGTCGAGCAAAAGGAGCGAGGCGGGCGCTTCGGCGAGGCGGGAGAAAAAACGGGCCGCCTCCTCCCCCCCCAGTCCGGGGATGGGGCCCTCATCCGGGACGGCCCCGCCGCTGGGGCCGGGACCCCCGTTGGGGCCGGGACCCCCGTTGGGGCCGGGACCCTCCCGGGGACCGGGACCCCGGCTGGGGTTCACAAGTCGATCACCCGGCGGGAGTTTCCCCGGTCCATCGTCAACATGAGCGTCAGATACTCCCGGAGATGGCGGGTGAGGAGAAAATTGTCGCGGACGAAAACATGGGCCGTTCCGCCCATGCGGTTGCGCAGCCTCGGATGCTCGAGCAGATAGCGGATGCGCATCGCCGCCCCCTCGGGCGAGTTCACCAAGAAGCCGGTGTGGAAATTGTGGACCTGAAGGCAGATGCCCCCCACGTTCCCCCCGATGACGGGCTTGGCCTTCCACATCCCCTCGGTCACGGTCAGCCCGAACCCCTCGCGGATGGATTTCTGGATGACAACGGTCGTGGCGCGCTGAAGGGCGTTGATCGTCCGGTGGGCATCGGGCGGAAGGTCGAGGATGTGGATGTCCGGATCGTCCCCGGCCGCGTCCCTCACCTCGGCGAGAACCGCCGCCCCCTCGGGATCGTCGGCCGCCCCGCCTCCGGCGAGG
>JAZGDQ010000492.1:0-6962 GCA_036477985.1 bacterium | reverse complement strand
CCTCGCCGGCCGCTTCCCGGGGCTCCACCGGCTCATCTACAACAAGTACTACGTGGACGAGATCTACCAGGCCTGCATCGTGAACCCCATCTACCGTCTCATGGACGCGCTGTGGGTCTTCGACGCCAAGGTGGTGGACGGCGCGGTGAACGGCAGCAGCTTGATCACGGTGGTGACGAGCCGCGTCTCGGGCGTATTCGATCTGATGACGGTGGACGGCGCGGTGAACGGATTGGCTTCGGTCATACGGTTTTTCTCTCAGATGTTTAAATTCATCCAGTCGGGCATGGTGCAGAACTACTTGTTCGTGATGCTGCTCGGCGTGTTCCTGATGCTGAGCGCTTATCTGTTCCGCTAGGGCGTCACGGCCTGGAGGGGTCAAATGGGCAACGGGGTCGACAACTGGCTTTTGACGTTGATCACCTTCCTCCCGCTCGCGGGAGCGGTGGTCATCATGCTCTTCATGAAAAAGGAGCAGACGGGAGCCATTAAGGGCTTCGCCACGGTTGTGGCGATCGCCGACTTCCTTCTGTCGATTCCCCTATGGACGGACTTCGACACCTCCGAGGCGGGGTTCCAGTTCGTCCAGAAGACGAGTTGGATCCCGACGATCGGGGTGAGTTATTTCGTCGGGGTGGACGGAATCAGCGTCCTGCTCGTTCTGCTCACGACGATCACCATGGTCGTCTCGGTCCTCTGCTCCTTCGCGGCAATCCGGGATCGTGAGAAGGAGTACTACGTCTGCATGCTCCTTCTTGCGACCGGGATGCTCGGCACCTTCATCTCCCTCGACCTGTTCCTCTTCTACGTATTCTTCGAGATTACGCTGGTCCCGATGTACTTCCTGATCGGGGTGTGGGGCGGGCCGCGCAGGCTCTACGCGGCGATCAAGTTCTTCCTCTACACCCTGTTCGGCAGCGTGCTCATGCTCCTGGGCATCCTGGCCCTCTACTTCGTGAACCTGAAGTCGGGGACGGGGACGCTCACCTTCGACCTCACCGAGCTCTACGCGGTGGGGCCGAAGATCCCGATGGGCCTTCAGATCTGGATCTTCCTGGCCTTCTTCATCGGCTTCGCCATCAAGGTGCCGATGTTCCCCTTCCACACCTGGCTGCCCGACGCCCACGTCGAGGCGCCCACGGCGGGAAGCGTGATCCTCGCCGGGATTCTCCTGAAGATGGGAACGTACGGCTTCGTGCGCTTCATTCTGCCCCTCCTGCCCCAGGCGAGCCAAACCTTCGTTCCCTTCATGGTGACGCTCGCGATCATCGGCATCATCTACGGCGCCCTGGTCGCCATGGCGCAGACCGACGTCAAGAAGCTGGTCGCCTACTCCTCGGTGAGCCACCTCGGCTTCGTCATGCTGGGCATCTTCGCCCTCAACGAGCAGGGGGTGCTCGGCGGGCAGATCCAGATGGTCAACCACGGCATCAGCACCGGCGCGCTCTTCCTCCTGGTCGGGATCATCTACGAGCGGCGCCACTCCCGGCTGATCTCCGACTTCGGCGGCCTCTCGAAGCAGGTCCCCGTCTATACGGTGCTCTTCGCCATCACCATGCTGAGCAGCATCGGCCTGCCCGGCCTGAACGGGTTCGTGGGCGAGTTCCTCATCCTGCTCGGCGCCTTCAGCGCGAGCCCGGTCTACGCCGCCTTCGCGGTGATCGGAATCGTCCTGGGGGCGGCCTACATGCTCTGGCTCTTCCAGCGCATGTTCTTCGGGCCGCTGGACAACCCGGAGAACCAGAAGCTGACCGACTGCAACAAGCGCGAGATCATCTACATGCTGCCCCTGATCGTCCTCATGTTCTGGATCGGCCTCTACCCCAAGCCGTTCCTGGCGCGGATGGAGGCGAGCGTGAGCAAGGTCGTCAAGATGGTGAACGTGGCCCAGGCCCCGTCCCCCGGCCGGCTGGCCGCTCTTCCGGGCCGGGACGCGAACCCGGGCCGGGACGCGAACCGGGCGGAGAAGTGAGCGCGGCCGCCCCGCCCGCTCGCACGATAGGAGCCGTTTGAGATGAAGGTCGTCATCCCCGATGTGAATCTCTCCCTCGCCTCCCCCGAGATCGGGCTCGTCATCCTGATCTGCGCCGTTATCATCGCCGACATGTTCGTCTCCCGGGAGAACAAGGCGGGGTTGGGCGTTCTGAGCCTCATCGGGGTCCTCGTTCTCGCGGCGGTGAGCCTCTCCCAGTGGAACGAGGGGGTGCGGACCACCTTCTCCGGCTTCTATGTGGCGGACAACTTCAGCGTCTTCGTGAAGGTGTCGCTCTTCATCGCCACCGCGCTCTCGATCCTCCTCTCCCTCCAGTACGTCAAGGTGGAGCGGATCAACAACGGCGAGTTCTACGCCCTCATGCTCTTCTCCCTGTTCGGGATGATCGTGCTGGCCTCGGCGAACGATCTCATCATGATCTTCCTGGGCATCGAGACGATGAGCCTGAGCATCTACGTCCTGGTCGGCTTTATCCGGCACGACCCGCTGAGCCGGGAGGCGGCGCTGAAGTATTTCCTCATGGGCGCCTTCGCCTCGGGCCTGCTGCTCTACGGAATGGCCCTGGTCTACGGACTGACCGGGACGACCGCGCTGTCCGGAATCGCCCAGGCCTTCGCGGGCGGGCGGGCCGACCCCTCGAACCCGGCCATGATCTTCGCGATCATCCTTCTCGTGGCGGGCTTCGGGTTCAAGCTGGCCCTGGCGCCCTTCCACATGTGGCTGCCCGACGCCTACACCGGCGCGCCGACCTCGATTACGGCCTTCATGTCGGTGGCCGTGAAGCTGGCGACCTTCGCCGCCCTGATGCGGCTCCTCTTCGTCGCCTTCGGGGCGATGGCCCCGAAGTGGAACATCCTGCTGTGGCTGCTGGCCGCCTTCACCATGACATGGGGGAACGTGGCCGCCATCGCCCAGACGAGCCTCAAGCGGATGCTCGCCTACTCGAGCATCGCCCACGCCGGCTACGTCCTGATGGGCCTGGTGGCGGCCATGGGCGTCGAGGGAGGGAAGGTCGTCTTCAGCGCCCTGGGGATCAGCGCCGTCCTCTTCTACATGTTCGTCTACGTGTTCACGAGCCTGGGGGCCTTCGGGATGCTCATCCTCCTGTGCCGGGAGGACTGGCGCGGGGACAACATCGAGGACTGGCGGGGGATTGCACACTCCCATCCCTGGGCCGCTTTCGCCTTCTTGATCTTCCTCCTCTCGCTGGCGGGCATTCCGCCCACGGCGGGCTTCGTGGGCAAGCTCTACCTCTTCGCGGCGGCCGTGGACAACAGCTACTACTACCTCGCCGTCATCGGCGTCCTCACGAGCGCGATCTCGATCTATTATTACGGCCGCATCATCATGGTGATGTTCATGGAAGTGCGCGAGGAGGCGCAGCCCGCCGTCTTCTTCTCGAACGCGCCCTCCCTCTTCATCGCCCTCCTGGTGCTCACGTTGGCCACCCTGCTCCTCGGCCTATTCCCGGGCACCTTCCTCGCGGCGGCCCGGGGCTCGGTCTCGGGAATCATCTGACCCGCCGATCCGCCCCCTCCCCCTCGGCTTCTCCTCCGGCCGGCTGAACCGCGGCTTCCCCCCCGGGGCCTCCCCCGCCGCCCTTGCGCCCGGCGTTCGCGCGCCATGCACCTCCTGGCCCGTCGCCCCGCCTCCGGCCTCGGGCGAGGGGGCCGATCCGCCCCGGTTGGGCAATTCCTTCCCCCCTCTGGGGAAGGGCGCCTCGCCTTTCCCGGGAGTGCCCGCCGCGTGCCCGGCCCGGGGCGCGCCGCCGCGGGATCCGGAAAACTTCCGAAGATGAAGGGCTTTTGCGGGGAAGCCGCGGAGAAGGGTTCAAACCGCATATTTTATTTTGACAAAATGTCTCGAAACGTCCCATCAATTGCGACGTTTCGTGACGGTTGTGCCAGTTTTCCGCCTCCCGGACGACTCCGGCCTCCCGTTCTCCCCGGAGGAATGCCTTCAAAGGGTTGTTTTCGTGTCGAAAACCCGATTCTGCCGATATTTCGCATATGTCGGCCAAGTTTGGCATGAATAGTGCATTCTATGTAGGTGTTCCAGAAACAGGATAAGTGTCACGGAAAGAGGCTGGACTTCCGATAAGTCGATCCTGGGAAGCGGTTTTTGGAATCGGCGGGAAACGAAGCGGATTTCAAATTTTTCACCCGCGGGCATGCCCGCAAGGAGGAAACGACACAACCCTCACCTTGGGGCCCTTCCCTGGAAGGACCTCAAACCCCCCGGTGGCCGGTCGAAGGGTTCCCCTAGGCCGGAACACTGACACCCTGCCAAAACGGTTCGCCCGGCGGTATTGAGCGAATCCCTTCCATATCGGGGCACGTCTCCTCGGAGATGTGCCCTGTATCTTTGTGGGGACCTATTTCCGGGAGCGCAGCTTCTCGAGCAGGGGAATCGCCTCCCCCAGGCGCGCCACCCGGTGGTCGCAGGCGGGCCCCGGAGCGGGGGAGAGGAGGAGGGAGGTCATCCCCGCCGCGCGGGCGGCCATCATGTCGTAGCGCCCGTCTCCGATCAGGACGCACCGCTCGGGCGGCGCCCCGATGGCTGCCGCGCCCGCCAGGACCATTCGCGGGTCGGGCTTCCAGATCCCGATGTCCCGGGTGATGACGATCTCGACCCGGATGCCGATCCGCTCCAGCATGGGCCGCACGTGGCGCATGGCGTTGTTCGTCACCACTCCGAAGGGCAGGCCGCTCCGCTCGAGGTAGGCGACCAGCTCGGCCGCTCCCTCGTTCGGCTCGGCCCGCTCGGCGGCCGCCCGCTCGTGGCGATCCAGAATCGCGGCCACCTCGCGGGCGCGCTCGGGCGAGAGGGTGGGCAGGTAGTCGAGGATGGAGACCTCCCCGCTTCCCAGGCGCATCTCCTCCTTCATGGCGGGCCAGTCGAGGGCGGGCCGGGTGAGCGTCCCGTCGAAGTCCAGGAGAACGCCCTCCGCCCCCTTGTGGTTCGAATCCATCAGAGAACCTTTCCGATCTCGTCGGCGTCGTAGCGCGGAAGGGGGGCCTCCTCCCCTCCCCGGCGGCGGAGGGTCACCCCCTCCCCGGCCGGGAGGAGGGCGCCGATCCGCGCGCCCAGGGCGCCGGCGGCCTCGAGCGCGGCGCGGACCTCCCCCTCGTCCTCCGGGGCGACGGCCAGGAGAAGCGCCCCCGAGGTGATCACCCCGAGCGGGTCGAGGCCGAGGCGGCGGCAGATGGCCTCCCCCTCCTCGGAGAGGGGAACCGCCGCCGCCTCCACGCGCGCCCCGAGGCCGGCCGCATCGGCCAGCTCGTGCACCCCGGTGGCGAGCCCCCCCTCGGTCGGATCGTGCATGGCGTGGACGCGGCCCGTCCCCGCCGCCGCGAGCGCCGGGGCGACGACGCTGATCCCCGGGTCGAAGAGGTGGTTCCGCGCCCGCGCGAGCGCCTCGGCCCCGAGGACGGGGGCGAGCGCCTCCGCCTTCGCCTTGGCCAGGATGGCGGTCCCCTCGACGGGAACGGGGCGGGTGAGGAGAATCGCGTCCCCCGCGCGGGCGCCGTCGCCCCGAATGAGACGCGATTTCTCCACCTCGCCCAGCATCTGCCCGCACACGATGGGGCGCGAGAGGCCGAGGGTGACCTCGGTGTGCCCGCCGCACAGGGTGGCGCCCAGATCGCGGCAGGCGCTCCGCACGTCCTCCCAGATCGCCTCGACCATCTCCTCGCCGGCCCTTCCCTCGGGGAGGAGGAGGGTCATGAGGAACCAGGCGGGGGCGGCGCCCATGCAGGCGACGTCGTTCGCGTTGACGTGGACGGCGTACCAGCCGATCCGGTCCTCGACGAAGGTGATCGGGTCGCTCTTGGCGACGATGCAGCGGCCCCCGCCCACGTCGATGACGGCGGCGTCCTCCCCCACGCGGGGCCCCACCACGAGGCGGGGGTGGCCCTCGAGCCCGCCCAACAGGCGGCCCAGGAGGGCGGCGGGGAGCTTGCCGGGGGGAAGGGGTCCGCTTCCTCCCTCTGGACCCTCCGCAGGCCCGGTCATGCCGAAGGGTGCAGGAGGGCGGCGGGGGCAGGGAGACTGGTGGCGGGTGGGGCGCCGATCAAAGGGGTCCTCCTTCGCCGCGGAACGGGGCGCCCATCGCAGCATGGGCAGGGACAGATTACGTTAGGCGAAAGGAAGAGGAGGGCGCAACCGCGCGCCTCCCCGGGGAGAGCACCGGTCCGCCGCCCGCCGGCCTTTTGTCTTGACGCTGAAAAGGGGGCGTTCTAGAATCGCTTGCCTTCCGAAAAGGGGCTGAATTCCTTGCCTTTTCGGGAACGAGGCGGGCCTTCCCGGAGGGCGGCGCGGCCCGATGGCGGCCCCCGGACGCTCTCCTCGCCACGGTAGCTCAGTCGGTAGAGCAGAGGACTGAAAATCCTCGTGTCGGCGGTTCGATTCCGTCCCGTGGCACCGGTTGAATCGCCCACCCCTCGACGTCCCCTGAAGAGCTAGGGCTTCCGGGGCCATTGCCGGAATCGTCCGGGTCGAAAGGATGGCCCTCGGTGATGACGAAGGGGCTGTATTTGATAAGCAGGCCGTCCGGGTGGACCTGGATCTCCCGGACGAAGTTACTGAGCAGGTGGAACTGCTCGGTCTCCTCCCCCTCCAGGAGCACCTCCCGGAGGAACTTCCGGAACAGGGCGGGCTTGGTGGCCTTCTTGAGCACCTTCTGGCGCCTGGATTCCCGCCGGGCCAGGGTCGCCGCCGTGTCCCGCAGCCCCTCGACCTGGGCCCGCTTTTCCAGATTGGCCGTGAGGCGTTCGTTCAGGACTTCGATGGGGATTTTCCCGGTTTCGAAGGCCTCGCAGTATTCGTGGTAGCGGCGGGTGAGGTCTTCCAGCTGGCCCTCGAAGCGCTGCCACTGCTGGGTGTGTTCGATGTATGCCTGGTTGCGGTCCTCTCGGAAATGATCAACAAACCGTTCGCAGTTGGCAGGGCTAAGAAGGTCTTCTTCGAT
>JAZGDQ010000491.1:0-8345 GCA_036477985.1 bacterium | reverse complement strand
CCGCCTCCTCGACGGGGAGAACCTCTTGATACGCCTGGTACAGGCTCGGCCGGATGAGGTCGTTCATCCCGGCGTCCACGATGACGAAGCGCTTCCCGTCGGCCTCCTTGGCGTAGAGCACCCGGGTGACGAGAATCCCCGCGTTCCCCACGATGACCCGGCCGGGCTCGAAGATGAGGGTGCAGCCCAGATCCTTCAGGTGGGGGAGGATGGCCTCGGCGTACTCCTTGGGCGAGGGCGGCTCTTCGGCTTCGTAGGTGATGCCGAGCCCCCCGCCCAGATTCAGGTAGGCGATCTCGTGGCCGTCCGCGCGAAGGGCGCGCACGAGGGCGGCCATCTTCTCCACCGCGTCCTCGAAGGGGGCGCTCTGTGTAATCTGGCTCCCGATGTGGCAGTGGACCCCGACGGCCCGCACCCCCTCCAGCCCGGCCGCCGTCCGGTACAGGGCGCGCGCGCGCTCGATGGCGATCCCGAACTTGCTCTTCTTCAGCCCGGTCGCGATGTAGGGGTGGGTCTCGGGATCGACGTCCGGGTTCACCCGGATGGCCACCTGGGCCGTGCGGCCGAGGCGGCGGGCCGCCTCGCCGATGGCGCGGAGCTCGTCCTCGCTCTCGACGTTGAACATGAGCACTCCGCTCTCGAGGGCGTAGGCGATCTCATCGTCGGACTTCCCCACCCCGGCGAAGACGACGCGGTCGGGGGGGACCTCGGCCTTGAGGGCGCGGTAGAGCTCCCCGGCCGAGACGATGTCGAGCCCCCCGCCCATCCCGGCGAAGAGGCGCAGGATGGCGATGTTCGAGTTGCTCTTCATGGCGAAGCAGACGAGGTGGGGCACGCCGGCGAAGGCCTCGTCGAAGACGCGGAAATGGCGCGTCAGCGTCGCGTGGCTGTAGGCGTAGAAGGGCGTCCCCGCCTCCTCGGCGAGGCGGGAAAGCGGAACGTCCTCGGCGTGCAGGACGCCGTCCTTGTAGGCGAAGTGGTGCATGGTCCGGCCAGCGCCCCCTCGGGCGAAGGGGGCTCTCAGAGCCCCCGGATGACGGGCATTTCCGGCGCCTTGGGGTCGCCCTTCACCCCGCACCCCCCGGCGGCCCAGGAGAGGGCAAGGAGGAGGAGGAGGGCGAGAAGCCGCCCCGCCGCGGACCGGCCGCGCCTAGACACCGAGCCTCCCCTTCTCCGCCCGAATCTGGCGGCGCACGCTGGCGCGCGAGGCGCCCCCTTCGCTCCGGCGCGCGGCGACGGCGCGCGCGAGAACGGTCTCGCGCAGGTCGGCGGCCTTGAAGCGCGGGTCCGCGCGCCGCAGGTCCTTCGCCGGAAGGTCGGGCAGCGGAATCCCCTTCTCCAGCGCCAGGCGCACGGCGCGCCCGGCCGCCTCGTGGGCCTCGCGGAAGGGAACCCCCCGGCGGGCCATGGCGTCGGCCAGATCGGTCGCCGTCATGTAGCCCCCCTCGGCCGCCTCGGCCATCCGCTCCGCGTGCGGCCGAAGGGCCGCGACGAGGGGCGCCATGACGCCGAGCGAGCCGAGCAGGGTGTCGGCCGCGTCGAAGAGGGGCTCCTTGTCCTCCTGCAGGTCCCGGTTATAAGTCAGCGGCAAACCCTTCATCAAGACGAGGAGGGCCATCAGGTCCCCGAAGGCGCGCCCGCTCTTTCCCCGGACGATCTCGGCCGGGTCGGGGTTTTTCTTCTGGGGCATGAGCGAGCTTCCGGTGGCGAAGGCGTCGGGCAGCTCGACGAAGCCGAACTCCGCGCTCGACCAGAGGACGATCTCCTCCCCCAGGCGGCTGAGGTGCATCATCGAGATGGCGGCGGCCGAGGCGAAGTCGAGGGCGAAGTCCCGATCGCTCACCGCGTCCATGCTGTTCTCGGCCACGGCGTCGAAGCCGAGCGCCCGCGCCACCCGCTTGCGGTCGATGGAGTGGCTCGTGCCCGCCAGCGCGCCCGCCCCCAGGGGGAGGACGTTCACCCGCTTCCGGGCCTGCGCCATCCGCTCCCCGTCCCGGGCGAACATCCGGCAGTAGGCCAGGAGGTGGTGGGCGAAGCTCACGGGCTGGGCCCGCTGGAGGTGGGTGTAGCCCGGCATGAGGAGGTCCACGCCCGCCTCGGCCTGGGCCGCCAGCGCCCGCCGCATGTTCACGAGCCCCTCGAGGACCTCGTCGATGGCGTCGCGCAGCCAGAGGCGCAGCGAGGTGGCCACCTGGTCGTTCCGGCTGCGGGCGGTGTGGAGCTTCCCCCCCACCGGGCCGATCCGCCGGATGAGGGCCGCCTCGACGTTCATGTGGACGTCCTCGAGGGCGGGGTCGAAGCGGAAGGCGCCCGCCTCGACCTCGCGCAGGATGGCCCGCAGGCCCGCCGCGATCTTGCGCGCCTCCCCCTTGGGGACGATCCCCCGGGCGCCGAGCATCTCGGCGTGGGCGATGGAGCCGCGGATGTCCCAGGGCGCCAGCCGCCTGTCGAAGGAGACGCTCTCGGTGAAGGCCTCCACGCGCGGATCCGTCCGCCCCGCGAAGCGCCCGCCCCAGGGCTTGCGGGCGGTCCTCCTCTGGGTGGCCTTCTTTTGCGCGCTCTTCCTCGCCGCCACGTTCATCCTCCCTGGGGGGCGCCCGCCTGGAGGCGCTCCCGCCCCCGGCCCGCCGGTCACCGGTCCCGGTGACCGGTCGCCGGGCCGCTCTGCAAAAGCCCGGAAAAACAGCCTATTACACGAATTTCTCCCCGAAAGGCAAGGGGCGGGGAAGACGGGGCGGCCTCGGGGGCCGAAAACCGGGGCGGCGAGGAAGGGCGGGGGCGGCTGCACAAATGGCGAATATAAATTCCGGTCCATCAAGATTTCGTTCACCGCCAGGGTTCGGTTCAGGTGTTCTTCAAATTGATCGGCGACTCCCTGCAGCGGAAAGCGCCACGAACAGAGGAGCGCAATCGCTCGATTCGTTCGAATCGGCGCGGCGAACGTAAGCGCCCCGATTGGCGGATCCGAACGGCGGCCGCCATCTCCTGGGAGGAGTCACCGGCGGCGCGGGGAGGGTTTTTCGGCGCTCCTTCCTTGCGCTTGGATGGGGATTTCGCTCTTCGCGCCATCAGCCTTTCCCCATTTTCTCCCGGCGCTCATCTACATGTCCCAGCGGGCGGAAACCGGGGGGGGCGCAAGGGCGAGGGGAAAACCGCCGGTATCCCTTGCGAAACCCCGTTCGCCAGCATAGCATGGCTTCGGGCCCGACCCACCCATAAATCGCGGCCCATCCACGGCCCAGGGAGCGCCGCAAGGAAATGCGACGAACGTGAAAAACAGCCCCCGCCTCTTCTCCCCCCGCCAGTGGATTCTGATCTCCGCCTGCTTCGTCCTCCTGTCCATATCCGGGGGGATGAACTTCAACTTCGGGATCTTCATCAAGCCCTTCGCCGACGAATTTCAATGGTCGCGCTCGGTCATCTCGGCGGGCTATTCGATCTATATGGGAATGTTGGCCCTGAGCGCCGTTCTCCTGGGCGGCCTGGCCGACCGCTACGGCGCCCGTCCCGTGGTCCTCGCCGGCGCCCTCATCTACGGCGTGAGCCTCCTCCTCTCCTCGCGCATCCAAAGCCTTTGGGAATTCTACCTCCTGGCCGGGGTGGTGGCGGGCCTGGGGCGCGGCTCCTTCATGGTCCCGATCAACGCCTTCCTTCAGCGCACCTTCACCCGGAACCGGGGGCTCGCCACCGGCCTGGCGGGCGCGGGAACAGGGGCCGGAATCCTCTTCTTCTCTCCCCTGACGGGCTATCTCATCGCCGCCCTGGGGTGGCGCTGGACCTACCTCGTCCTGGGCCTCCTCCTCCTGGCGATGGGAATTCCCATGGCCCTTCTCCTGAGGGCCCCCGCCCGCGAGAGGCGGAAGATCCCTCCCGGCAAGGGGGAGGCGGCCAAGCCCCCGGCACAGGCCGAGAGCGACCCCCTCCCCGAGGCCGCCCTGGGGATGCGGGCGATCCTCCGGCGCCTCCCCTTCTGGACCATTTCCGGGAGCCACACCTTCGACTGCCTCTGCCACTCGGTGCTCATCGTCCACCTCGTCCCCTTCGCCATCGAGTCGGGGATTCCCAAAATCCAGGCCGCGGCCCTGTTGGGGGCCCTCGGGGTGGGCGCCTTCCTCGGCCGGGTGCTCATGGGAGTGCTCTCCGACCGGGTGGGCGCCAAGCGCGCCCTCTTCGTCACCCTCCTCCTCCAAACCCTTCCCATTCCCCTCCTCTTGTGGACGGCCTCCCTGCCCGCCTTCGCCCTGATCTCTTTGACGGTCGGGCTCGGCATGGGCGGGCACGGGACGATGTACCCCCTCGTCACGCGCGAATACTACGGGCCCCGGCGGGTGGGCCTCCTCCTCGGCGCCTTCTCCACAGGGGCGAGCTTAGGGATGGCCGGGGGCGCCTTCATGGGCGGGCTCCTCCACGACATCACGGGGGATTACCGCCTCTCCTTCCTGTTCAGCTTCACCGTGGGCGTCATCTCCCTCTTCATGGTCTGGGCCTACCCGGAGCGCCGCCTCCCCCGAAGGGGCCCCGCCGAAAGGGCCGGGGGCGCCCTGCCCCTGGAGGCGGGCTGAGCCCGATCCGGCGGGCTGAGCCCAATCCGGCGGGCCGAGACCGATCTCCGTGTTTTGCCCCTTGCGCCTGATTTCGCTTAACGCCATATTATTCAGATAGATTCGGAAATCCCCTTTGATCCTCGCGGAGGATTCAGGATGCGGCGGGCGATCCCCGGGCTGGCCGGCCTCCTCGCGGCGCTCCTCTTCGCGGCCGCCCCCGCCCTCGGGGAGGGTCCCGCCCTCGGGGAGGGCCCGGAGGAGGCGCTCGCCGCCCTCCGGTTCCGCAGCGCCGGGGTGGGCCGGGAGGGGCGGCTGGGCTCCCCTCCGGGGTTCCGCCTCAAGCTCGTATTCGCCGACCGCCGCGGCCGCTACCTCGCGGGCGTGAGGGTCAGGTTCCGGAAGGAGGGGGCCGGAAGGGCGGTCTTCTCCCCCGGCCCGTGGCTCTGGGTGAAGGGCCCGCCGGGGCGCTACGAGGTCGAGGCGCGGGCGGGCGGGGCGTCGGCCCGAAAAAAAGTGACCCTCCCGGAAAGGGGGAGGGTCACCGTCGTCTTTCGTCTGAAGTGAAGGGGGAGGCGAGCCCCGCGCGGGGCCGGCCCCCTCTCATTCGAACTCGATCTGAAGGCGCTCGAAAGCCTCGCGCATGGGCTCGATGTGGGCCGAAAGATCAGAGATCAGCTCGTCCACCCCCTCCATCTCCTCGCGCCTGAATTTTTGGACGATTTTCTCGAGGATCTCTTTCAGGTCGGCCGCCGTGACGGTGAGCGACCTTCCCCCGACCTCGGCCGTGGAAAGATCCTTCCCGGCCATTTGCAGGAGGTTCAGGAAAGAGTTCAGCGCCAGGCTCCATCCCTCGGCGCACTCCTTCAACCCGACCCGGGCGCTTTCGATCTCGCCCTCGCCGATATTTCGGCACGTCTCCTCCATCCGCTCCTCGAGCCAGTCGAGATACGCCAGGGTGTCGGCGCAGGTGCGCCGCGCCAGGGCCTCGGGATCGGCCGAGAGGAATTCCAGGGTGTCGAAGCCGGCGAGAGCGCTGCCCTCCCATTCGGCCATCTGGTCGTGGCTCAAGGAAGCCTCTCCGTGGAGGGCGCCGAGGAAGACCCTTCCCTTTTCCTTGAAGTGATCCATCGCCCAGGCCCGCAGGGCGCCGAAGGTCTCCACGCCCTCGGGCATATCGTGCCATTCCTCATCCATCTTGAAGCGTCTCGCTTCCACAGCCGACATCTCACCCATTTTCACGTCCTCCGTGGCCCCGTTCGGTCCACCCTCCAGAGGGAAATTTTCAGCTGGCGCCCCCGGCGATCTCGCGCCAGGCCGAGCCCAGCGAATTCATGAGGCCGACCGCCTCGTTGAGCGGAGCGGGGTCCCGGCGTTCGAGCGACTTGCCGATGAGGTCGAGGACGTAGGAATAAATCCCCGAGAGACGCTCGGAGAGCTCCACCGAGGCCTTGGGGTTCAGCGTCCCGAGGAGCTCGCTCACGATGTTCATGGCCCGCAGAAGGTGGACGCTCGCATCCGGAAACCGGTCGGGCTCCCCGAGAAGAGCCTCGCCCTTCTTCATGTTCTGGACGGCTCCCTCGTAGAGCAGCACGACGAGCTTCACCGGCGAGGCCGTCTTCACCTCGGTGTTCCGATAGCTGGTGTATGGATTCGATAAAGCCAAGGCTCTTTTCTCCTCTCTCTACCTTCTCCTGCCGCTCCGGGCGATGATGGCCGTCGAGGTGGCCGCGATTTGCTTGAGCTGGGCATCGAGAAACGTGCTCGTCGTCTGGAGCGAGCCGAGCGCCTGCTCGAGCCGGGTGAACTGGGCCAACAGCTTCTCCCGCTCCCGCACGGCGCGCTCCGTGATGGAATCAATGCTCACCTGGAGATCTTCGATCCGGTCGTTGGCCTGCTGGATGGCGGTCTGGATCGGGCCTTCCTGCGTCGTGTCGGTGAGAAACTTGAGAAACTCCTCCAGCTGGGAGGCCATACCCCGGGAAACGGTGATCTGGCCCTGGGACGAGCCCTGGAGGGCGAGCGCCGTCGCGGTGATCTTCACCTTGACCCGGAGGCCGTCAACGTTGGCGGTTCCGCTGTCGCCGGTCAGGATCTGCCCATCTCCGGCGGCCAACTCGCCGTTGATGGTTCCCTTGACATCCAGGCCGGCGTGGGTGACCTCGGTGCCGGCGGTCGTCCCCCCCAGGCCGGAGGTTCCGGACGTGGCGTTCGCCACGCTGGAGGAGACCGTGAAGGAGGATTTCGAACCGAAATCTTCAAGCGTGAGGGAGATTTTTCCGGTGGAGGAATCGAAGCTCGCGGCGACCTTCGTGATTCCCACGTCCTTAAAGACCGAGTTGATGGTGGAAACCGCCGTCGCCGCGCTCATCCCGGAGGTCAACTCCGCCGTCGCCACGATCCCGCCCGAGGTGATGGTCAAGGACTCGTTCGCCGTGAAGCCGGCCGATACGTCCTGGATCCCCTCGATCTTGGCGCGCTTCGCGGCCTGGGTGATCTTGACGGCGTATCCGCCCGAGGCGCTCGTCTTGGTCTTGTCCGTGAAGTCGAGCCCTTCGACGTCGATGTCCGTGGTCGGTGTCACGTCGGTGAAGAAGTTGCGGACCTCGTCGGCCTTGGTGTCGAGGAGAGTCTGCAGCTCGCCTGCGTCGAAGGTGAAGCTCCCCGTCTCGGGGTTCAACGTAACCCCGAGATCGCTCAGGGAGCGAAGCAGGCCCACCGGAATGCTCGTCACGGGGGAGATCACGAGGGAGCTGATTCGCGTCCGAATGCTCAGGACGTTGGGGTTGCCGAAAAGGGGGCCCGAGGCGTTGGTTTGGGTGTCGAAAAAGGACGCATCGTCGATGAAGGATTCGGCGGCGTTCAGTGAGTCGAAAAAGCCCCGGACGGCGCCGGTCACGGAGAAGATGTTCCGCGTAACGTCGATCTTGACGGGGTTGACCGCGTCCACTTTCTTCAGGGTGAGGGTGACGCCTTCGATGACGTCGGTGATCACGTTGGAGCTTTTTTTGATCGTCACGGCGTTGGAGCCTTCGCCGAGGACGATCTCGGCGTCCTTCGCCGCCTGGGTCTCGATGAACTCGAGGTCGTACTCGTAGTCCGCCGTCACCTCGCCCGACGGGGCCGACTGGAAAACGACGGCGCCGGTCGCCTCATCGAGGGTGAAGTCGCCCTCGGCGGTGGCGCCGAAATCCGCCCCGTTCGCTCCTTGGGAAGCGAGGGTGTCGTCGGTGAAGGTGAAGGTCGTCGAGCCGTCGTCGGCGACGGTTCCGATCTTGCTGCCGCCGCCCAGACCCGTGAAGTCGGCGAACTCGGCGATGTTGTTCCCGCCGTCCTGGGTGTCGTCGATTCGATAAATGCTGTAGGAGGTGGCGCCGTCCACCTGATCGAATTTCACCGTGACGGAATTGTCGTTCCCCCCCGAGGGGGCGGTGACGCTGAAAATCTTGCTGCGGACGGTCTCGGTTCCGCCGATCGTGGCGGTGACGATGTAGGAGAACACCCCGTCGGCCGTCAGATCGCCCCCCGTATCCAGCGCCGTCGCCGAAATTCCCGTGATCTCCTCCTGCTTGGCCACCCCGCCGTCCTTGATGGTCACGGTGCCGGCGTTGGCGATGTGGCGCAGGGCGAAGGTCGTGTCGTCGCTGTCGTCGGTGTCCTGGGTGAGCGTGGTCGGCCCCTTGCACAGCACCTCGCCGGTGACGGTGGCCTTGACCGTGGCGTCATGGGTGATGGAGACGGCGTCGGCCAGCCCCTCGTTGTCCGCGGTCACGAAGAGCTGGAAGGGAGCGGTGCTGTCGTCCA
>JAZGDQ010000490.1:0-3062 GCA_036477985.1 bacterium | reverse complement strand
GCACCCCCAGAATCGCCGTCCCCGAGGCGAGAAGCACCTCCCGCCAGCTCCCCACCGCGAGGAGGGCGGGGCTGTAGGCGAAGATGTAGGGGACGATAAAGCCGATGAGGCCGAAGCGGAAGGCGGCCGAGCCCGTCTCGACCGGCGAGGTGCGCGAGATGCCGGCGGCGGCGTAGGAGGCGAGCGCCACGGGCGGGGTGATGGCCCCGATGCACCCGTAATAGAAGACGAAGAAGTGGGCGCTGACGGGGGGGAGGCCGAACTTGATGAGGGCGGGGACGGCCAGGGCGGCCATGATGACGTAGACCGCCGTGGGGGGGACGCCGCAGCCCAGCACGAGGGCGGCCAGCATGGTGAAGACGAGGGCGATGAAGAGATATCCGCCCGTGAAGCCGATCAGGACGGTGGAGAGGGTGTTCCCCAGCCCGGTGAGGGAGACCACGCCGACGATGATGCCGGCCGAGGCGCAGGCGGCCGCGATGGGGAGCACGCTCCGGGCGCCGCCCTCGAGCGCTTGGAGAAACGTGCGCAGCCGCGGGCGCTCGGGGTTGCGCAGGTAGGCGAAGACCACCACCAGGAGGATGGCCCAGAAGGCCGTCTTCATCGGGCTGTAGCCCAGGAGGATGAAGACGATGATGGCCAGGAGGGGGGCGTTGTGGTGCCCCCCCCGCAGGAGGGTCCTGCCGGGCGCGGGGAGATCGGCGGCGGGAAGGGGCTTCATGCCCGCCTTGGCGGCCTCGGCGTCCACGAGAAGGATGAGGCAGAAGTAGAAGAGGAAGGCCGGCATGGCGGCCGAAAGCGCCACCTCCCCGTAGGTGATCCCCAGGTACTCGGCCATGATGAAGGCGCCCGCGCCCATGACGGGGGGGGTGAACATCCCGCCCGTGGAGGCGCAGGCCTCGATCGCGCCCGCGATTTTCGCCCGGTAGCCGGTCTTGATCATGAGGGGGATGGTGAAGGAGCCGGTGGTGACGACGTTCGCCACGGGCGAGCCCGAGATGGTCCCCATGAGGGCGCTCGACACCACAGCCGTCTTGGCGGGCCCGCCCCGGAAGCGGCCGGCGATGGCGTAGGAGATGTCGACGAAGAAGGTCCCCGCCCCGAACCCGTTGAGGAAGGCCCCGAAGAGGACGAAGACGGCAATGAAGGTGGCCGAGATCCCCATCGGGATTCCGTAGATCCCCTCGGTCACGATGTAGAGGTGCTCCACGAGCCGCTCGACCGAATAGCCCTTGTGGATGAAGACGCCGGGCATGTAGGGGCCGAAGTAGGCGTAGAGGAGGAAGAGAAAGGCCGTGGCCGGGAGGAAGATGCTCACGGCGCGGCGGGCGGCCTCGAGGGAGACGGCGATCATGGCGATGCCCAGGGCGAGGTCCACCGGGCTGATCTCCTCGACCGACATCGCCTTCTCCTCCCACGTGAGGAGGATGTAGAGGCCCGAGACGAGGGAGGCCAGCGCCCAAAGGATGTCGAAGAAGGTGGGCCGCTCCCCGCGGGCGCGCGCGCCCCCCGCCCCGTAGAGGAGGAAGAGGGGGACGGACATGAACATCCAGTGGATCGAGCGCTGGGTGGTTCCGGCGTAGACCCCGTAGCCCGCCGCGTAGAAGTGAAAGAGGGAGGCCGCGATGAGGATCGCGGAGATCACCCCCGAGAGGAGGGAGCGGGGGGCGTCGGGGGCCTGGCTCATCGGCGGGTCCGTCGGAGGGAGAGGGAGCGCCCCCCCGGCCCCCTCCCAGGGCCGGGGGGCGCGGGAGGGGGCCGGGGGGCGCGGGGGAGCCTATTTCCCCAAGCCCGCTTCCTTGTAGTAGCGCAAGGCGCCCGGGTGGTAGGGGATGGGCACCGTCGCGTGGGCGAAGATCTTCCGGTTCATCCCCTTGAGGCTGGGATGGATCTTCTTCACCTCATCGAGGTTCTGGTCGATCACCTTGATGAGCTGGTAGACGAGCTTGTTGCTGAGCTTGGCGTTGACGATCAGCGCGTTGCGGGCGCCGATGGTGACGGTGTCCTGCGCCAGCCCGTAGGCCTTCTTGGGAATGAGGACGCGGAAGTAGCCCTTGAACTTCTTCTTGATCGCCTTGACCTTGTCCTCCTTGATGGCGACCAGGCGCCACTTCCTCCTGCCCGCCTGGAGCTCCTTCAGGGCGGGGACGGGCACGGCCGCGTAGGTGAGCGCGGCGTCGACGTTCCCGTCGACGAGGGCGCTCTTGCCCTGGGAGTAGTTCAGGAAGCTCACCTTGAAGGACTTGAGGGACATTCCGTGCACCAGGAGGGAGAACTTGAGGGCGGGGACGCCGCCGCCCCGGGCGGGGCCGGCCGAGACGCGCTTGCCCTTGAGGTCGCCCAGGGTCTTGATGCCCGAGCCCTCGAGGGTGGCGATCTGAAGCACGCCGGTCTGGATGCCCGAGAGGAGCAGGCGGTTGTCGGTGAACTTCTTCTTCTTGTAGGGCCCCTTTCCGATGCGGGCGAGGAAGGTGAGCCGCTCGACGGTGAGGCCGATGTCGCTCTGGCCCGAGCCCACCAGCTTGTTGTTGGCCACCCCCCCTCCCGTGGACTCGGCCTTGACGATGACGCCGGGAATCTTGTCGGTGAACATCTTGGCGAGGCCGGCGCCGATCCCCGCCCAGGAGCCGCCCAGGCGCGCGGTGGCGAAGGAGAGGAGCTTTTCGGCGGCGGGCGCCCGTCCGGGCGCGGCCGCGAGCGAGACAAAGACGACGAGTACGGCGAGCGCGATCTTTCTCATGACCTGTCTCCCGAGCGAGGAGCGCGCCCCGGCGATTCGGGGGCGCCCCGGGTGGAAAGAAGCCAAAGTGAAACCGATTCCCGGTTCAGGCCGGCGATGCGTCGAAGGGAATGCGGCCGTTGGCGACGCCCGCCGCACGCCCTCTCCCCCCAGCGCCTGTCATGCGATGGTGATATCATACACGAAAATCGGCCCTCTCATCATTCGGCCGCCTTCGGCCCCTCCCGGGCGGGCCCGCCGCCCGCACGGGCCTTTCGCCCGCCGGAGGAGAGGTGGCGGACCGCAGGGCGGGCTGCCGGATCGCCCGGCGACCGTCTGGAGG
>JAZGDQ010000049.1:0-4290 GCA_036477985.1 bacterium | reverse complement strand
AATTCCGTCGCCCCGGACGAGTAGGGGGGCGGGTTGAAATTTTTCATCATGGTCGTGTCCGTCGCCTTCCTCTGGGGGCTGAGCTTCCCGGTCGCCAAGATCGGCCTGCGGGGGATGGAGCCCCTCGCCTTCCTCTGGCTCAGGAGCCTTTTCTCGGCCCTCACCGTGTTCGGGCTCATCCTCGTGCGCCGGGGCCCCCTCCTTCCCCCACGGGGGCGGACCGGCTTCTGGGTGAACGCGCTTCTCCATAACACGGTGTTTCTCGTCTACTACCACGGCGTGAACTACACGACGGCCGGGCGCGCCTCCCTCTTCCTCTACGCCCAGCCGATCTTCCTCACCGCCTTCGCGGCCTGGCTTCTGCCCGCGGAGAGAATCGGCGCGCGCGGCGTGCTCGGCTTCGCGGCGGCGGCGGCGGGCCTCTTTCTCGTCTTCAGCGACAAGCTCTCCTCGGCCGGGGGGGAGACCTGGCTGGGCGACTGGCTCGTCCTGCTCGCGGCCGTCATCTGGGCCGTCCAGTCCATCTTCCTCAAGGTCCGCCTCCAGGGGGTGGACCCGTTCCGGATCACGGCCTGGACCCAGCTCCTGGCCGTCCCCCCCTTCCTCATCCTCTCGGCCGGTACGGGGGAGTGGCTGCCCGACCTTACGAGCCGGGACGTTCTCATCGGGGTTCTCTACAGCGGGGTGGTGGGCACCGGGATCGCCATGGTGCTCTGGGTCAGGCTGCTCGCCACCTTTCCGGCGGCCCGGGTGAGCGCCTTCATGTTCCTGTGCCCGGTGTTCGGCGTCTTCCTCGGCGCCCTCCTCCTCGCCGAGCCCATGACGGCCGCCATGCTGGCCGGCGCCGCCCTCGTCGCGGGCGGGATCTACATGGTCAACGCCGAGAAGGGGTGAGGAGAGTATCAAGGTGAGCGGCGGTTCGGAGCGCCGCGTCGGCCGCCCTTTTCCCCTTGTAGCCGCAGTGGGCCGAGATGAAGAGCAGGGAGAGGAGGGCGAGGGAGGAGGCAACCCGCCCGGGGCCCCTCCCCCTTCGGCAAGTCCGCGCAAGCCCGCCTCCCACCACGACGGCGTCGAATTCGCGCTCTTCCATCCGGTCGATTCTCACTCGGCGGCTTCTCCCGCGCGGCGGCGCAACGCCCCTGCCGGGCGCATCGCCCCCGCCGGGCTCAACGGGTCCAATGAAGGAGAAGCTGCTCGATGCTGAAGCCCGGGCCCATGGCCATGAGGAGGCCGACGTCCCCTTTCCGGGGGGCGCCCGAGCGGAGGGTCTCGTCGAGGATCATCAGCACCGTCGAGGAGGAAACGTTTCCGCACTCGCGCAGCACCTTGTGGGAGAAGCGGAGGGCCTCGTCGCTCACCCCGAGCTCGTCGCGGTAGACCTCGAGGATGCGCTTTCCGCCCGGGTGGAAGAGCAGGTGCGTGATGTCCCCGAAGGCGCGGCCGCTGCGCCGGAGGAAGTCCTCCACGATGGGCCGAAGGCGGGAGCGGACGGCGCACGGGATCTCCTTCGAGAGGATGATCTGGAATCCCTTGTCCCCGAGATCGAAGCCCATGAGATGGGTGGACTGGGGCAGGGAGGTGGTCTGGGAGTCCACGATCTCGGGCCCCTCTCCCTCGGCGCGTCCGCTCAGGACGGCGGCCGCGGCCCCGTCCCCGAAGAGGGCGACCGAGACGATGTTGTCCATCGAGGCGTCGTCCAGTTGGAAGGTGAGGGTGGCCAGCTCGACCGAGAGGATGAGGACGCGGTGGCCGGGGAAGCCCTTCAGGTATTCACGCGCGCGCGAGAGGGCGACGGCCCCGGCCGCACAGCCCATCTCGGTGATGGGGAGGCGCTTGGTGTCGGGCCGCATGCCGAAGGCATTGATGAGATAGGCGTCCACCGAGGGGATCATGAACCCCGTGCAGGAGACCGAGATGATGAGGTCGATGTCCTGGGGGGAGAGGCCGGCGCGCTCGATCGCCTCGCGGCTCACGCGGGTCCCGAGGCGGATGGCGCTCTCCCGGTAGATTCTGTTCTTCTTCGAGAGGCCCCCCTCGCGGAAGATCTCCTCGATGGGGAGGACCGAGGAGCGCGTGGCCACCTGGGCGTTCTGGCACATGCGGATGGCCTGGCCGGGGTCGCGCCCCAGGGAGGTGAGCCAGCGGGCGATCCACGGCTCGACTTCGGCCTGCGAATATCGGTGCTCGGCCAGCGTCCTGGCCGTGGAGGTTACGAAAGCCATGTGCGATCCCTTCGGGATTCAACCCGGCAGGCGGCGGGTGAGCCCGGGATTCGGGGCGGATATGGCCGTATACCCTGTTTTCGGGATGGAAGCACTCCGCCGCTCGGGAGAGGGCGGCTCCGGGGGAGGCCCCCGGGCATTTGGGAGGTGCATTTTCTCGATTCTGTGATATACTTTTCTTGGTTCCGTCCTCCTTTGACTTGAGTGAAACTCCCGCCCGGTGGTTTTTGTCAAGCCGCTCGCCTCCGGTTTGGCGCGACGTGTCCTCACCGCCCTGAGGGAGATCGCATGTCTTCCCCGCAAGATGACTTCACACACCTCTCGAACGCGATCGCCAACGCCATTCTCCGCTCGGAGGCGGTGAAGGGCCTTGTCGCCGGTCTTCAGAGCGGGGGCCGGCTCCAGCCGGGGGACATCTTCGGGCTCGCGCTGAAGTTCTCCTTCCCGGGAACCGTCGAGGTGACGCTGGGCCAGCTGAATCGGGAGGGGGAGGGCCGGAAGGATGTTCCGCAGGCTCCGCCGGGTCCGGAGGAGGCGCCGGATCCTCCCAACCAGTTCGTCGACGGAGAGAAGCTGAGCGAGAGCGAGATCGCCTTCCGGGAGCAGTTGGCCGATCGGTTCGACGAGGAGGAATGGCTCCGCAAGGCGCGCCTTCGCTGGGACTCGGTGATCTGATCCGCCCCCTCCGCGCGCGCGGGGGGGGAGGGGGCGCCGATTCGCCGGTCCGGATGAGGGGTCCGCCCTTCGGGGCGGGCGGAGGTTTCCGGCCGGTCCGTCATGGGGGAGCCCCCGGAGCGAATGGAATTCGACGCCCACAATCTTCTCGCAATCGCCGTCGGCGCCTTCTTCATCGGTTTTTTCAAATCCACCTTCAGCATGGCCTGCGGCATCCTTCTCGTCCCCTTCATGGTGATGTTCTGGCCCACCCGGTTCGTCCTCGGGCTCATCTCGGTCCTCATGTGGGCGACCGACTACGTCCTCATCCGCATGTTCTGGCGCCAGTGGGAGGGGCGGCTCATCAAGCTCGTCGTCCCGGGCTTCATCGGCGGCATCCTCATCGGGACGACCATCCTCGTCGCCTTGCCCGATTTTTGGATCAAGAAGCTGATCGGGTTGGGCTGTCTCGTCTTCGTCGTGGCCCAGGGCTGGGGCGAGTTGCGCGGCGGCCTCGCCTCCCCGCGGGTGGGGCCCGCCGCCGGGGTGGGCGTGGGCCTTGTGGGCGGCACGGTCAGCGCCCTCACCCACTCGGGCGGAATCGTCCTCACCCTGTACTTCCTCAGCCAGGGCATTGAGAAGACCAGCCTGGTGGCGTCCATCCTCGTCACCTGGCTCTGGGTGAACCCGGTGAAGATGGCCTCCTACTGGGTGGGGGGCCTCGTGGACCTGCGCCTCTTCCTCGCCTGCGTGGCCATGGTCCCCCTCTCCTTCTTCGGGGGCTGGCTCGGAAAGCGCCTCCTCGACCGCATCCCCCAGCGCGCCTTCAACCTCACCCTGCTCGCCCTCTCGGCCGTGGCGGGCGCGCGCCTCTTGTGGGTGTGAGGTGGCCCCCGAATACACCCTCGCCGAGTGGGCGCTCATCCTCGCCGCCGCCGTGGGGGACGGCTTCCTCCTGCGCACCTTCGGGGCGGGGGTGGGGATCACCCTCCTCCCCCTCCTCACCCTTGCCTTTCCGCCGCGCTTCGCCCTCGCTCTGATCGCCCTCTACAGCACCATGGCGAGCTGGGGGATGGTGCGCGACCTGTGGGCCGAGTGGGACCGCCGGACGGTCTACGTCCTCATGCCGGGCCTGGTGGCGGGCACCTTCATCGGCGCCTGGGTCCTGACCTGGCTGACCGACCTTCGCCTGCGTCAGGTCATCGGGCTGGTCTGCCTCCTCTTCGCCCTCGAGCGGCTGATCGCCGAATTCCGCCGCCGCCCCGTGCGGGCCGGGCGCTTTCCGCTGTGGGCGGGCGCGGGGCTGGGCGTCTTCAGCGGGTTCAGCTCCGCCCTGGCCAACACCGGGGCCACCATCCTCGTCCCCTTCCTCATCGCCCAGCGCTTCTCCAAGGCGGCCACGCTGGGGACCCTG
>JAZGDQ010000489.1:0-3666 GCA_036477985.1 bacterium | reverse complement strand
CGATCAGTTTCTCCGAGGCCGCCCTGGGCGCCGAGGTCGAGGTGCCGACCCTCTACGGAAGCGCGCGGCTTCGCGTCCCGAAGGGGATTCAGTCGGGCGGGCTGGTCCGGATGAAGGGCCAGGGCTTTCCCGTCATGGGGCGCAACGCGAAGGGGGACCAGATCGTTCAGGTCGTCGTCCAGACCCCGACGAAGCTCTCCCGCAAGGAGGAGAAGCTCTTCCGGGAGTTATCGGGCCTCGAGTCGACGAATAAGGACAGGGTGGGCAGCGCCATGAGGGCCATCGCCGATTGGATGCGCCCCCTGCGGGAGCGGCTGCCCTTCCGGCGCCCGCCCGCGCCGTTCGGGCAGGGTGAGCCGGGCGGGGAGTGAGGAGAAGCGGGTGCGGCCGCGCCGCGCCCGGCGGGACGGCTGCCGAAGGCCGGACCGGGGGCGGACGCGTCATATACGAAGGGGAAGAAATGGCGGAAGAAGAGGGCGAGGAGCAGGAAGAAGGCAAGGGATTCAAGGTGACGGATCGCCGGTTCGCCTCCCGGGGATACGACGATGTCGCGGACGAGGAGCCGGAGGCCTCCGGAGGGGCCGCTGCCTCCGGGGAGGCCGCTGCCTCCGGGGAGGCCGCTGCGGCGGGCGCGCCGCCGCCTTCGAGCGGGGAGCGGGCGCCCGAGGCCCCTTCGCCGCCCCCGGCTCCGGCTCCCGAGGCGGAGGCCGCCGAGGTGGGCCGCGGCGGAGGAGAGCCGGAGGAGGACGAGGGGGAGGAAGGGGTGGCCCGCGAGTTCGAGATGCTCATCGCCATTCTCCAGACCAACGCCCTGGCTGCTCTGGGCCTCCATCCCCAGACCGGGGAGCGGGTGGGCCAGCCCGACTCCCGGGGCGCGCGCCTTTGCGTCGATGTCATGGTCATGGTCAAGGAGAAGATGGCGGGCAATATCACCCCGCAGGAGGACGCCCTTCTCTCCCAGGTGGTCTCCGACTTGCAGATGCTCTACGTCCGGGAGGTGGGGATCGGTTGAGGCCCATTCCCGGCCGGCCGCGCGCCCCCGGGGCGCCCGCCGCCCGGTTGAGAAATCGCTTACGGTGAATTTTCCGGCCGCTTCGAAGCCCCCGGCCCGCAAGGGGCGGGGCGCACGTTGGGAGGCAGCATGGCTTCGAACCTGATGTACGACGATCTTTTCGAGCAGGCGCAAAATATCGTGAAGAACCGGTTTCTGTTCTCGGTCCTGCTCGCCAAGCGTGTGACCCAGCTCCGCAAGGGAGCCGAGCCGCTCGTGGCCGCCCAGGACCTGCAGTCCCACGAGGAGATCGTCTACCGCGAGATCATCGAGGAGAAGCTCGAGTGGCGGGAGACGCCGGACCAGCCCCACGCCGGGGACATGGAGCAGGGAGTGATGGAGGGCGACTTCGACGACGTCGAGTGAGGGGGAAGCGTCTCCCCCCTTCTTCGGGCGGGGTTCACCGCCGCGCGAGGTATTCTCCGATCCGCGCGATTCCCTTTTCGATGTTTTCGATCGAGTTGCAGTAGGAGAAGCGCAGAAACCCTTCGCCCTCGGCTCCGAAGTCGGCGCCGGGGGCGACGGCCACCCCGGTTTCCTCCAGGATCTCCTTGGCGAGGGCGAGGCTGTCCCCCCCCCGGGCGCGGGCGTCGGCGAAGGCGTAGAAGGCGCCGTCCGGCTCCGGGCTCACGGGCAGGCCGATTTCGGCCAGCCCCCGGATCATGACCTTGCGCCGCTCGTCGTAAATCCCGCGCATCCGCTCGGCCTCGGGCACCGCCTCGCGCAGGGCGGCGAGCCCGCCCAGCTGGACGAAGGGGTTGGGCGAGACGAAGTAGTTCTGCTGGAGGATCTCCAGGGGGCGCACGTACTCCTCCGGGAGGATGAGGTAGCCCAGGCGCCAGCCCGTCATGGCGAAATATTTCGAAAAACCGTTGATAACAAACGAGTTATCGTCAAACTCCAAGACCGTGTGGTCCGGCGCCTCGTAGCTCAGGCCGTGGTAGATCTCGTCGGAGACGACGGGAACCCCGAGGCGGGAGAGGGCGGCGATCTCCTCCCCGGCGAGGCGGAAGCCGGTCGGGTTGGCGGGCGAGTTGAGGAGGAGGGCCCGGGTCTTCTCGGTGATGCGCTCGCGCACCGCCTCCACGCGCAGGGCGAAGTCCTCCCGCGGGCCGGCGGGAACGTAGACCGGCGCCGCGCTGGCCGAGAGGATGAAGCTCGGGTAGCAGGCGTAATGGGGGTTGGGCAGGATGACCTCATCCCCCGCCTCGAGGAGGATCGAGAAGAGCATGAGCATGGCCGCGCTCGTTCCGGTCGTGACGGCCACGCGCGCGGGGGAGAGGGAGAGGCCGTAGCGCGCGTTGTAGTGGTCGGCGATGGCCTCGCGGAGCTCGGGGATTCCGAGGGCGGTGGTGTAGTGGGTGTGTCCCTCCTCCAACGCGCGCTGGGCGGCCTCGACGGCGGGGCGCGGGGTGGTGAAGTCGGGCTCGCCCACCTCGAGATGGATCACTTCTCGCCCCTCGGTCTCGAGTTGGCGCGCCCGCTCCAGGATATCCATGACGAGGAAAGGCGTTATCTCTCTTATCCGCTTCGGCGCCGGCGGGGCCATGGTTTTCCCGGCTCCTCTAGGGGAATGGTAAGTGCAATAAAATCATCAGATTGTGGGGTTGCCCTCTTTCCGGGGGAGTGCTAGACTCCCTGGATTGATTATACGCCATCCTCCATTTTCCTTTTTCGAGGTCGATGCGCATTTCGTTGGGTTCGTTCGGGGGACGGACTGTGAGCGCATCGTCTTCTTCGAGAGGGAGAGTGCGTTGACCAAGATAGACATCATCAATCTGGTGGCCGAAGACACGGGTTTGAGCAAAGTGAAGGCCGAGGAGGCCGTCGAAACCATCATCGCCACCATCAAGCAGACCCTCACCGAGGGGAACCCGGTCATCCTGCGGCGCTTTGGCTCCTTCCAGGTCCGCGCCAAAAGCGCCCGGGTGGGCCGAAACCCGAAGACGGGCCAGGAGGCCACGATCAGCGCGCGGAACGTGGTCCGCTTCAAGTCGGGCAAGCACTTCAAGGAGGCGGTGAACGGCGCGCCGGTGCGCTTCTACTGAGAAGAGCCGCGCCCGGTCCATGATCCCACCCGAGCCTCCCGTTTCCCCTCCCGGCCGGCGCCGGGGGCGGGTTTCCGCCCCCCAAGCCCACCTGCCGCATCCTGTCCATCTTCGCCCCGCCCTCACGCGATGAGCATCCCGTCCCCGTAGCTGTAGAACCGGTAGCCCTCCTCCCGGGCTGTCCGGTAGGCCTCCCGGACCCGCTCCAGCCCCGCGAAGGCCGCGACGAGCATCAAGAGGGTGGAGCGCGGCAGGTGGAAATTCGTCAAGAGGCCGTCGATGGCCCGGAAGCGGTGGCCCGGCCGGATGAAGAGCCGGGTCTCGGCCGCGCCCGGGCGCAGGAGCCTCCCCCCGCCCTCCTCCTCGGCCGCCAGGGCCGCCGCCTCCAGGGCGCGCACCACCGTGGTTCCCACCGCGATCACCCGCCTTCCCTCCCGCCGGGCCTCCTCGATCCGCCGGGCCGTCTCGGGGGGCAGCGTGTAGGGCTCGGGCTCCATCCGGTGGTCTTCGATTCGCGCCGCCTTCACGGGGCGGAAGGTGCCGGGCCCCACGTGGAGGGTCAGTGCG
>JAZGDQ010000488.1:0-5673 GCA_036477985.1 bacterium | reverse complement strand
GGCCGGGATGGGCGGGGGATGCGATCGCCGTCATGTTCTCCTGCCTCTCCGGGCCCGCCGGGCCGCGCGGATTCGAATCTCGCGCCATCGCAGACAATCGCCCTCCCCGCCTCCCGGCCGCCCTCCGCCGCCTTGCTCTCACAACGGGGGGCGCGAATCCCTCGGTTTGATATTTTTGGAGACTCTCGCCTCCCCCGTGTCGCAAGACGAGATCGGCGACGGCGAAGGGGGGCGGAGATCTCCCGCCCATCCCCTCAGTCTACCCGCGATCTCCCGCCACCGCACGGGGGCCGCACCCGGAGGGCCGCGCCGCGCCGAAGGTCCGAATTCTCCCGGTTGCGGCCTTTCCTCATATATTGATATGATCAAGATGCTTATGATCGCCGTGGTCGGGGAGAAATTCGGGAAAAGCAGGAGCCCGAATCCCCGGCCGGGCGGGCGAATAGGCGCTTCCCCTTGCAGCGTGGACCCGCATGCCGTTGAAAAAGCGCCGATCGATGCCGAGGGAAGCTGAAGAGGGAAGGCCAAAGTGAGTCCCAAGCCGTTCGACCCCAAAATGCTCCTCCTGGTGGCCGAGGGCCAGCGCATCCACATGCTCAAAATCCTGAACGTTCTCGCCAAGTTCGAGTTCGAGAACGTGGCCTCGGTGTCCGACGGGGAAGAGGCGCTCAAGGAGATTCAGACCAACCGCTTTCGCCTCGTTCTGCTCGGCGCCAACCTCAAGAAGGAAAAGAGCCTCAAGATTCTCTCCTCGATCCTCGAGGATGAGGACTCCGCCGGCACCCCTGTCATCTTCACCTACAACCCCGACGAAATGGAGACGGCCAAGACGGCCCTCGACCGGGGCGCCGTCGGCATCCTCTCGAAACCCGTCGACGAGAAGATGTTCCGAGAAGTCGTCTCGAAGGTCCTCGACATGAATATCGCCACCAAGGAGGAGCACAAAGAGGAAATCGAACAGGGTCGGAAGGCGGCGATGCCGATCATCGAGCGGGGGAAGCAGCTCCTGGCCATGGCGAATCACGACCTCGACGGGGCGGCCGCCGCCTTCGAGGAGGCCATCAGGGTGGGGGGCGACTCCGCCGAAGCCTACATCGGCCTGGCCGAGATCTATATGGCGAAGGGAGACACCGAAAGCTCCGAGGAGGCGATCCGCAAGGCGGGGCAACTCGACCCCGAGGTGTTCCGGGTCTTCCACCGCAAGCGCGAGCAGGACCGGCTCATCGAACGGGGAAAGCGGGACATCTTGAAAAGGCGGTTTGCACGCGCCGAGGCCACTTTCGAGAAGGTCATCGAGCTGAACGAGAACAACGTGGAGGCCTACGTCGGGCTCGCCGAGGCGGAGGCGGGCCTCCGCGAGACCCTCGCCGCGAGAAAGGCGATGCAAAAGGCTCTATCGTTCGAGCCGAACGCGGAAATGATCCCCCTCTACGACCGCATCGGGATCATCGCCACCCGGAGCAAGGAGTACGGGATCGCCATGGAGGCCTACGACCGGGCCCTCTCCTTCGAGCCCCAGAACGCCTCCCTCTACTACAACAAATCCCTCGTCCTCCTCCTCCAAAAGATCTTCGATGAGGCCCTGATCCTCCTGGACAAGGCCATTGAGATCAACCCCGACTTCACCGAAGCGAAGCTGACCCAGGAAAAAGTCGCCAAGTGGGCCCAGGCCGCCCGCGTCAAAAACTCCGCCTAGCTTCCTTCGGGGGCGCGCCGGCGGGAGATGCGGGGAGTGCGGGGCGGCGCCGAAGATCGGCGCGGCTTTCCCACATAGAGATCTGGAAGGAGGACAGACCTCTAGGATTTGCGCGTTCATAAGCGAATTTCACTCCCCGTCATCATCGGCGCCCCGGCGCTCTCCGACGCCCCCCTCGCGCCCGAGGACGTGAGCGCGGGCGGCTTCAAGGTGAAGGTGGATCGGCCCCCTCCCGCCGGCTTGCCCATCGATTGCTCAATTCAGGTCTGCGAGGAGGACGTCGGCGGCCGCCGGGCCGTGGTTGCCTGGTTCTTCAACAACGAGACCCAGCCGCCCAGCTGGTCCGCGGGCTTTTCGATCGAGAAATTCGAGGGAAGCCAGGACGAATTCAAGACGGCCTGGACAAAGCCGCCGGCGGTCAAACCTGAAGACCCCCCGGCGAGGCCGGCCGGATCGCTTCCCCGAGGGCCGGGCCGGGAGCTTGCTCCCAGACGCCGGAATCAGCCGTAGAGGGCGGCCTGGAGCTGCTCCCGCGTCTTTTCGGGGTCGATTCCGTTCGCGCGCAGAAGGTCGCCCGCCTCCCCGAGGACGCGGTCCATGTCCTCATACAGCATGAAGGTCTTCGTCCAGTCCGGATACGAGAACCCCATCGAGCGCCCGAGAATGGTCATGAAATTCTCGATCTGGAAAGGCTGGCGGCCTTCCTCGGCGCAAAGCTCGCGGTGGCAGCCATGATAGACCGTCACCACCGTATCCACCTCGGCCGCGCGCGCGGAGGCGAAAAGCTTTTCATGCATGACATCCCGCGCCGGTTGGAGGAGGAGGGTCGGGCACTGGTAGGCGTGGTCGGCGTGCTGGTCGATCTCGACCAGTTCGAGGCCGGGTACGCAGGAGAGGACGGTGCGAACATTCGTCTCCACCCCGTCGATTCCGCCGTGATCATGAACCGCGACCCGCTTGGGCACTGGGTGAACGCAGAGGGATTTGAGCCGCTCGCGGTTTTCGGCCAGGTATTGCGTGATGTGCACGAAGGGCAGGGGGTCCTCGTCCGGGGCGGCGTACATGGCGCTGAAATCGGTGTACTGCATCTGGCAGGTGGGGCAGAAGGTGATGACGCGCTTGGGCTCGAACGCCTTGAAGAGCTCGAGGGAGCGCGCCCCCATGGCCGCGCCCGACTCGAGGTCCCCCCGGCGGATGTGGTTGATCCCGCAGCAGTGGGCGACCCCTCCCGCCACCTCGTAGTCCAGCTCCATCCGGTCGAAGACGTCCATGCAGGAGAGCAGGATGTGGGGGGTCTTGAGAATGTTGCAGCCGAAGTAGAAGACCGACTCGGCCTTCTCCTTCTTCTTCCCGCGCACCGCCGTGAGGCGCTTGAAAACGCCGGGATCGGTCTGAAGGCCCGCCATGAGGCGGATGGTCCGGCTCAGGCGCTGGAAGAAATCGCGGCTCTCCCGGCCGATCTCCTCGGGGGGGGCCGCCGCCCGCTGGAGCTTGATCTTCGCGTAGGCGAGCATCTCCCGCGGATTCACATCCTCGGGGCACGCCTCGATGCAGACGCCGCTCTTCTGGCAGGTTTGGGTCCAGAGCGCCCCCTCGGGCGCGTGGGGACGGCCATTCAGGATATCGATCACCGAGCGGGTGACGGCCTCGGGGTCGGCCCCCTTGAGGTCGGTGTAGGGGGCCATCGGACAAACCTCGAAGCATTTGCCGCAGAAGGTGCACGCCTCGGTGATGCGGGCGATCCGCTCCTCCGCCAAGGATTCGAACGAAACCGTTCCGGTGGAGCCCATTCCGCTCTCTCCATGGAGAACCGGCCGCGCGGGCCGGATGAAAGGCCAACCCGGGAAAGTCTAGGGAAAGCGGGGAAACCCGTCAAATCCGCCCCCTCTTTCCGGTATTCGCCCCCGCCGCCCTCCGCTATACTGCACCCATATAGATACATCCCCTTCCGCCAGGGGGGCGGCGCGCCGCGAAGGATCGCCCATCCACCCCCGCCTCGAGGAACGATTCGGTTGGCCGCAGCCCCGAAACGCCCCAGGGGGAAGAGCGCCCCGCGATGAACGCCCCCGACCCCCGGGAGGGAATGCGCCCGCTCGAGCGGGGCCTCCTCGGCCTCCTGCGGGCCCCGCGCGCGGCCGGGGCGCCCGACCTTCGGGGGGCGCGCATCCTGGCCGTCCAAATCGCCGGGATGGGGGATCTCCTCCTCGCCGCGCCCGCCATCCGGGCGCTGCGGCGCGGGCTGCCCGAGACGCGGGTGGACCTCCTCACGAGCCGGAGGGGCGGGCGCGTCGCCGAGGGATGCCCCTACCTCGACGAGGTGTTCGCCTTCGACTTCCGCTCCCCCCCGAGCGCGAGCCCGGCGACCGATTGGGGGGGGCTCCTCTCGGCCGTGCGCGAGATCCGCCGCCGCCGCTACGCCATCGCGGTCAACCTCATCGGCCTCTACTCGGCCAAGGGCGCCCTCCGGATGGGGCTTCTCCTGCGCGCGCTGGGGATCCCCCTCCTGGCGGGGCGCGACACCCGGGGGGCGGGGACCTTCTATCATCACGCGCTCGAGGAGACGCTGGAGGCGCCGCTGAACGAGCGCGACGCCAACCTCGCCCTCGTCCGCCTCCTCGGCGCCCCGGACGAGAAGGACGGCGCCCTCGAGCTCTGGCCCGGCCCCGAGGAGGAGCGCAGGGCCGACATGCTGGCCTCGGCCCCCTCCGGCGCGGGGCCCCTGGTGGGCGTCAACCCGGGAAGCGACCGGCCCGAGAAGGTCTGGCCCGAGGAGCGGTTCATGGAGGTGATGGGCGCTCTTCGGCGCGAGCGGGAGGCGCGCTTCCTCCTGACGGGAGGGCCCGCCGAGGCCGCTCTCACGGCGCGGATGGCGGAGGCCTTGGGTCCCTCGGCAGTGGACACGGTGGGCCGAATCGGCTTTCAGGGAACCGGGGCCCTCATGCGGCGGATGGACCTTTTCCTCACCTGCGATACGGCCGCGCTCCACCTGGCCTGGGCCGCGGGGACGCCCGCCGTCGCCCTCTTCAAGGCGGAGAACCTGGGCCGCTACCGCCCGGAGACGGCCCGCATCGAGTGCCTCACGGGAGGGGAGAGCGCGCCGGGCGCGCCGCTCGAGATCCCGGCCCGGGAGGTCCTGCGCGCCTGCCGCGCGCGCCTGGAGGCCGGGCGGGAGGGGGACTGAGCGCCCCGCCCCCTCCGAGGCTATACTTAGGTCCGCTCCGTCCGGGGACGCCTTCGCACCGGAACCGCCCATGCGGCCCGGGACCGCCCATGCCCTTGAGGATGCCCCGCCTTGGCCTCTGACACCAAGCCGCGGATTTTCTCCAACACCACCTTACTCGCCCTGGGCGTGGCGGTGAACGCCCTCATCGGGCTCTACATCACCCGCACGCTCGCCCGCTACCTCGGCGTGGCCGCCTACGGGCAGTACGCCCTGGCTTTCGTCTACCTGAACTTCTCGGCCGTCATCGCGAACTTCGGCTTCGACTCCATCCTCATCCGCGAGATCGCGCGCGACAAGGAGGGGGCGAACGTTTCCGTCACGGCGGGGATCGCCCTCAAGCTCGCCTTCGCGACGGCGGCCTTCCTCCTCGGCAGCCTCTACGTCCTCTCGCGGGGCTACTCGTCCGCTTACGCCGGGGCGGTGGTCCTCCTCCTCCTCACCCACTACGTGGCCGCCTTCGACACCTTCGAGATCGTCCACAAGGCCCACCTGCGGGGGGGGAACGTGGCCGCCGGCTCCATCATCTCCCAGGCGCTCACCCTGGGGGTCGTGCTCTGGGGAAGGGCGCACGGCTGGCCCCTCGAGGCGCTCATCGGGGCCCACCTTTTCGTGCGCATCCCGCGCGCCGCCTTCTTCTACTTCCGGCTGCGCGCGGTCTCCCCCTTCCGGTGGAGCTGGGATCCGGAGAAGACGCGCTTCATCCTGCGCGAATCCGCTCTGATCGGACTGGAGTTCAGACGTGTGCTCTTCCGAT
>JAZGDQ010000487.1:0-5056 GCA_036477985.1 bacterium | reverse complement strand
GGGCAGGCCTACATCTTCTTCGGGCCCGAGGGGGTGGGTGAGGCGACGGCCGCCCTTCTCTTCGCCCAGGCGCTTCAGTGCCAAAGGGGCGCCCCGAGCACAGAAGACTCCCCCGGCGGGGGGCGCGCCCCGGGGGACGATACCTCACCCGCCGTAGAAGACGATATCCCCTGCGGTGAGTGCCCGCCCTGCCGCAAGGTCCTGGCCGGGGTCCACCCCGACGTCATCACCGCCCGCCCGGAGGTGGACAAGAAGACGGGCAAGGCGAAGGGCACGATCGGGATCGACGCCATCCGGGAGCAGGTCCTCCACCCCGCCCACCTGCGGCCTCAGGAGGGGAGGAGCCAGGTGTTCCTCCTGGACGGCGCCCACACCATCACCCGGGGAGCCTTCAACGCCCTCCTCAAGACGCTCGAGGAGCCGCCCCCGGACACCTTCTTCCTCCTCATCACCCCGAACCTGCACGCCCTGCCCGCGACGGTCATCTCCCGCTGCCGGCGGCTGCGCTTCGCCCCCCTCGGGCGGGCGGAGATGCGCGCCATCCTCTCGGGCAAGCTGGAGGAGGGGGCGGGCGGAGGGGGGCCGGAGGGGAGCGATTTCAGCCCCGACACCCTCATCGGCCTCAGCCAGGGCCGCCTCGGCGTCGCCCTGGGGGAGGACCCGGAGGGCCTGGCCCGCCGCCGCGAGGCCGCCCTGGAGATGCTCCAGGGCCTCTCGGCCCCCCCGGGCGAGGCGGACGAGGCCGCCCTCCTCACCCGGGCCGCCGAGGAGGCCGGGCGGGGGGACACGGCCCGGGAGGCGGCGCGCCTCCTGCTGCAAATGCTTCGCGGGCTGGTTCGCGATATACTCATCCTCCAGGCGGCCCCGGGGGAGCTGGAGCCCTGGAGCGCCGACCTCGCCGGGGAGCTCGACGAAATCGGCCGCCGGTGGGGGGAGCCGGGCCTGATACAGGCCCTCGAAAAGGTGGAAACCGCGGTCCACGATGTCTCGGTGGTCAACACGAACCCCGCCCTGACGCTTGAGACCTTAATCATTGCACTCCGGTCCACCGTGGCCGCAGGCGCTTGAGGATATCCGATGAGCGAAGCCGAAGACGGCGCTGTCGCCTTCCCGCCCGCCCAGGGCGGGGGGGAGCAGCCGCCCCCCGATAAAATCCGCATCGTGGGCATCAGCTCCCACTTCGAGGCGCGCCCCCTCTTCCACCACGTGAACGGACTCCGCCTCCGGGTGGGCGATAGGGTCATCGTCGACGCCGGCGAGGGGGAGATGGGCTTCGGCGAGGTGGCCGAGAGCACTCGCGTGATGGAGGCGCGCTACCACCCCCATCCCCTCCGAACGGTGATCCGCCGCGCCGGCGAGGAGGACCTCAAGCGCCTCGCCCACAACGAGCGGCTCGAGGACGAGGCGGTGGACGTGTGCCGCAAGAAGATCTCCGAGATGAAGCTTTCCATGAAGCTCATCGACGTGAAGTACACCTACTCGCGGCGCAAGGCGACGTTCTTCTTCTCCGCCGAGGGGCGGGTGGACTTCCGCCGCCTCGTCAAATCCCTCGCGGGCCAGCTCTCCATCCGCGTCGAGATGCGCCAAGTCGGGGTGCGCGATGGGGCGAAGATCATCGGCGGCTGCGATGACTGCGGCCGCGAGCTTTGCTGCACCAGCTTCATGAAGGCATTCGATCCCATCACGGTGCGGATGGCCAAGGACCAGAACCTGAGCCTCAATCCCTCGAGGCTCTCCGGAGTCTGCGGGCGGCTGAAGTGCTGCCTCCGCTTCGAGCACTCCCACTACGCCGCGGTCAAAAAGCGCCTCCCCGCCTGCAAGAAAAAGGTGGGCGGATGCAACTGCACCGCCACGGTCATCCGGCAGGACATGCTCAAGGAGGAGGTCACCCTCGCCCTCGAGGGAGGCGAGCGGATGACGGTGCACGCCGACGACCTCACCCGGCTGCCCTCCGGCCAGTACACCCTGAAGCGTCCCGTAGAGGGCGCGAGTTGATGATCGTTTCGCGGATTCGGCCGGACGCGGGGGCATGAGCGAAAAGCCGTTCTACATCACCACCCCCATCTACTACGTGAACGACAAGCCCCACCTGGGCCACGCCTACACAACGGTGGCGGCCGACGCGAAGGTGCGCTTCCACCGCCTCCGGGGCGAGCCCGCGCGCCTGCTCACCGGAACCGACGAGCACGGCCAAAAGCTCGAGCGCGCCGCCCGCGACGCCGGCATGGACCCCCAGCCCTTCACCGACCTCAACAGCGCGAAGTTCCGCGAGCTGTGGGAGAAGCTCGACGTGCGCTTCGACGACTTCATCCGCACCACCGAGGAGCGCCACAAGCTGGGCGTCGCCGAGCTGTGGCGGCGGGTGGCGGCGGCCGGGGACATCTACAAGGACGAGTACGAGGGGCTCTACTGCGTCTCCTGCGAGGCCTTCTTCACCGAGCTTCAGGTCGTCGACGGAAAGTGCCCCGACTGCGGCAAGCCCGTCGAATCGGTGTGCGAGGAGAGCTATTTCTTCCGCCTGAGCGAGTACCAAAAGCCCCTGCTCGAGCACTACGCCAAGAACCCCGAGTTCATCATGCCCAAGACGCGGCGCAACGAGATCCTCCGCTTCGTGGAGGGCGGGCTCCGCGACCTCTCGGTGAGCCGCACGAGCTTCCGGTGGGGGATCCCCGTTCCCGGCGAGACGGGGCACGTCATCTACGTCTGGTTCGACGCCCTGAGCAACTACCTGACGGCCCCCGGCTTCGGGCCCGAGAACGGCGAGAGCGGAATCCGCGAGGGAAGCCCCTGGCCCGCCGATCAGCACTTCATCGGGAAGGACATCCTGCGCTTCCACGCGGTCTACTGGCCCGCCTTCCTCCTCTCGGCCGGGGTCCCGCTCCCGAAGCAGATCTACAGCCACGGCTGGTGGACCATCGAGGGCCAGAAGATGTCCAAGAGCCTGGGCAACGCGGTCGATCCGCACTGGCTCATCGAGGAGTACGGGGTGGACGCCATCCGCTACTTCCTCCTGCGGGAGATCCCCTTCGGGCTGGACGGCGACTTCTCCCACCGCCAGCTCATCGGGCGGATCAACAGCGACCTGGCGAACGACCTGGGCAACCTCCTCCACCGCACCCTCAACATGGTCAAGCGCTACCGAAAGGGGCGGGTGGTGCGCGCCCCCGGGGGAGAGGGAGAGGCCGAGGCCGCCCTCCGCGGGCTGGCCGCCGGGGCCGTCTCGGAATACGAGAAGGAAATGGAGCGGACGAACTTCCAGGAGGGCCTCAAGGCCGTCTGGCGAATCGTCTCGGCGGCGAACAAGTACATCGAAGCGAGCGCCCCCTGGACGCTCGCCAAGGAGGAGAGCGGGGAGCGGCTCGACGCCGTCCTCCACCACGCGGCGGCGGCCATTCGCGTCGTGGCCGCCCTCATCTCCCCCGTCATGCCCGCCACGGCGGGGAGGATCGGCGCCCAGCTCGGGCTGCCCGAGGACTGGCTCTCGGCCCCCTTCGGCGGGCTCTGTGACATGGCCGGGCTGCCCGATCCGCTCGAGACGCGCCTGGGGAAGGCCCTCTTCCCCCGCATCGAGGAGGAGGCCCAGGCCGAGATCGAGCGGAAGGTGGCCTCGCGCATCGCCGCCGGGGAGGAGGAGGCGCCCGCCGGAAAGGCCCCGGCGGAAAAGGCCCCCGCGGAGGAAGGCCCGGGGGATCGGGTCACCATCGAGGAGTTCCGGCGGCTGGACCTGCGGACCGCCCGGGTGGTTTCGGCGGAACCTGTCCCAAAGTCCAAAAACTTGCTAAAGTTGGAGGTGGAAATCGCCGGCGAGCGGCGCACCATCGTCGCGGGGCTGGCGAAGCACTTCACGCCCGGGGAGCTGGAGGGGCGGACGGTCATCGTCGTGGCCAACCTCAAACCCGCCAAGCTCATGGGCGTCGAGTCGCAGGGGATGCTCCTCGCCGCGGACGACGGGGAGCGGCTCCTGCTCGCGGGAATCGAGGGCGACATCCCCTCGGGCGCCCGCGTTCGGTGAAAACCCGCTGAACTCTCCCCCGACGGGGAGGCGGAGAATTCCACATGCAAAGACCGTCCAACGCGGGCCGTCCGCGGAGGAGGCGGTCCGCATCCGGCGCCCCCGGCGGGGGATCGTCCGGAGCGAACCCGGAGAGCTCCCAGCAGAAATCCTCATCCCCCCTCGAATCGGGCCAAGGACGGGACAGCCGCCCCTCGGGCGGCGGCGGCAATTCGGAGGGTCCCCGTCCCCGCCGAAGGCGCGGGCGCGGCCGCCGCGTCGGCCGCGGGGCCCCAGCCCGGGCGCAGAACGCGGGAAACGGCGCGGAAAAGCGCCCCAAAGTGTCCCTCGCTCCCCCCCCCTCCCCGCCGGAGGGCGCCCACCTCCTCGTGGACTCCCACGCCCACCTGGACGCCTCCGAGTTCGACCGCGACCGCCACGGCGTCATCGACCGGGCCGCCTCCCAGGGCGTGTGCTTCATCCTCGCCGTCGGCTCCGACATCGAGAGCAGCCGGAGAACGCTCGACATCGCCGCCGCCTACCCGGGCGTCTTCTGCGGGGTGGGGGTGCACCCCCACGAGGTGAAGGACACGGGCAAGAAGACCCTCTCCACCCTCGCCTCCCTCGCGGACAACCCCAAAGCCGTGGCCATCGGAGAGATCGGGCTCGACTACCACCACAACCACAGCCCCCACAAGCTCCAGCGACACTGGTTCCGCGAGCAGATCCGCCTCGCCGTCAAGGTGGGGAAGCCCGTCATCGTCCACTGCCGCGAGGCGAGCGAGGACGTCTACCGGATTCTCGAGGAGGAGAAGGTGTGGCGGACGGGGGGCGTGGTCCACTGCTTCACAGGGGACGCCGAGCTCGCCCGCAAATTTCTCGGGCTGGACCTTCACCTCGGGGCCGCCGGGCCGCTCACCTTCGAGAAGTCGGACGACCTGCGCGAGGTCTTCGCCGGGATCCCCCTCGAGCGCGTCCTCGTCGAGACGGACAGCCCCTACCTCGCCCCGCCGCCCAACCGGGGCAAGCGCAACGAGCCGGGCTACGTCGTCCGGGTCGCCGAGA
>JAZGDQ010000486.1:0-6669 GCA_036477985.1 bacterium | reverse complement strand
TTCCCTCCAGGAAGGCCTTGGCCTTCTCGGGAAGGGAGGTGAAGGTGAGGCGCACGCGGGCGGGGGCGGCGCCCTGGCCTGGGGCGGTGGGGCCTCCCCCTTGGGAGGCCACCTCGGCCGGGGCGAGCCGGCGCACCTTGGCGTACACCTCGGGGAGCCCCCCCACCTCGGGGAGGTGGGCCTCCCCGCGGGAGTCCCCCGCCTCGGGGTGAGCCTCCACAGTGGAGGCTCCCGCAGCGGGCGGATCGAACCGCATCATGACGTTGGCGTGCTCCTCCACCCGCCCTTCAAACTCGGCCTCGGCGGCGGCCGCGGAGAGGCGGATGATCTTTCCCGGGAAGGCCTCCTCCGAAACCGTTTTCTCCTCTACCGGGTAGCAGCACACCGGAATCGGGACGTCCAGGGTGACGTAATCCTCGGGCGCGGCCTCGGGCAGCGAGATCGCGTACTTCCCCTCCAGCCCCGTGATCTCGTACACCGTGACCGGCGCGTCCACCCCCTTGAACTGCACCTCCTGGGTGTCGCGCACGCGCACCCGGCCGCGCACCCGCTCGAAGGTGGTCGGGCTGATGAGAATCTGCGCCCCCACGGTGAAGGACTCGATGCGGTAGGCCGTGTTGATGGGGGCGCCCATCGCGCCGTACTTCGTGCGCTTCTCGGAGCCGATGTTCCCGACGATGACCTCCCCCGTGTTGATGCCGATTCCCATGGCCAGCTCGGGCAGGCTCCGCCGCCGCTGCTCGGCGTTGACCTCCTCCATGGCGGCCTGCATCTCGAGGGCGCAGGCCACGGCGCGCTCGGGGTCGTCCCCGCCCGAGACGGGCGCGCCGAAGAAGGCGAGGATGCCGTCCCCCTGAAACTCGTCCACCGTCCCCTGGCGCCGGGAGATGATCTCCACCATGGGCTCCAGGTAGCGGTTGATGAACTCGATGACCTCCTGGGGCCCCAGGCGGGCGCTCATGGAGGTGAAGCCGCGCAGGTCGGAGACGAGGAAGGTGACCTCGCGCAGCTCCCCGCCCAGCTTCAGGCCGTCGGGAGAGTTCAGCACCTCCTCGACCACCTCGGGGCTGATGTAGCGGCCGAAGGTGTCGCGGATGAAATCCCGCTGGCGGAGCCCCTCGAGCATGGAGCCGAAGGCGCCGGACAGCCGGCCCACCTCGTCCCGGCTGCGCGGAGAGGGGATGGTGACGGAAAGGTTGCCCTGGGAGACCTCGCTCGCGGCCTTGGTCAGATCCTGCAACGGGCGCAGCATCCGGGAGGAGACGAACCCGAAGAGGCCGAGCCCGATCACCAGGATGACGACGGTGAGCCCCACCACCCGGAGCGTCTTGACCCGCACCGAGGCCGCCACCGGGTTGGCGAACTTGTTGAGCATCAGGATCGCCACGACGCGCTCCCCGCGCTTGAGGGGGGCGTTGATCTGGAGGAACTGATCGAACTCGCGGTCCCCGACGCGCCCCCCGAAGAGCTTGCTGTGCATCATCTCCCCGCGGAGCCAGGTCTCATTCGTCCCCTGATAGGTCCCGGGAAATATGGAGTGGATGCGCACCGGCGCGCCGATGGAGAACCCGCCGTGCCCGGCGGCCACGTAGACGAACTTCCCTCCCGGCCGGCGGCGCATGACGATGGCGTTGTCCACGCCGAATTCCTTCTTGATGCGGTTGAGGTCGCTCACCAGGCGGCGGTGGGCGGGGGTCTTCATTTGCTCGGGCCGGGTGAGGCTGTCGATGGCGGCGATGTCCACCATAGAGGCCCCCCGCTCGGCGAAGACCTCCAGCCGGGAGGCGAGTGTCTGAATCTCGTAGTCGCGGGTGTCCATGTAGTAGCGCAAGGCGAGGGGCACCACGGTGACGAAGAAGATGAGGAGGAAGAGCGCGATGTTCTTGCAGACGATGGATCGGGTGAGGACGCGCCATCCGGAAGCGGGGGATGCGGGCATGGGAACATCTCCAGTGAATCGGATCCATCACCAATATAACACATTCCCCCTCTCCGAATTCCCCCGGAATGGAGAGGCGCCGGCGACCGAAAGGTGTGATTCCGGAATCGCGGGGAGCGCCGGGGCGGTTCAACCAGCCGAACTTCGGGGGGTGTTTCCGATGGCTCTTAATGCGCGGGCGGCTGATCGGCGAATCGGCCCCCCGTGCACGGGGCCGCTCCGCGGCGCGCGGCTGGATGGACGGCGCCCCGGCGCGCTATATTGCCCCGGGGGGAGGCGGCCCGGAGGCGCGGCCCCTCCCCCGGACCCATCCGTCATTTCGATTCGCGCACACGGGAGCGCGGCCTGTGGCGGGAGCGAGTCTCCCGCCGCGCGCCCCGGGCGTTCACCGGAGGTTTTCGCGTGGCCGACTTCGTGACCGGGCTCATCAAGCGCTATTCGGCGGACGACCGCTTCACCATGGAGCCCGACCCCGCCGGCAAGGGTGTCAAGCTTCGCCTCACCGCGGACTGCTGGTTCGAATTCGAGAAGCGGGACGAGGAGGGCAAGCTGCGGATCGGCTTCGCCACCTCGAACCGCACCATCAACGAGGACATCGAGCACGCCATCCTGGACAGCAAGGACCCCATCGACGACTTCGTCTACGACGGGATGGAGGAGGCGGGCGAGGAGGACGCGGAGCACAGGGTGCTGCACTACCACGACGGCGCCTTCCGCTACGCCATCGATCTGGATCTGGACGGGCCCGGGTTGGATGAGCAGGCCGCCCGCGTCCTCGACGGCCTCTTCTACACCTTCGAGGAATACGCCGAGGGGGACGGCTAGGGGCAAGGAGACATTTCTTCCGGCGCTCTTCAAGGAGGCGAACGCGGGTGATCTGGGTCCAAAAAAGCCTTCTGTTCTTCCATCTGATCGGCCTGGGGCTCTACGTCGGCTTTCACGCCATGACGTACCTGCTGAATTCCTGGATCTACGCCGCCCGGGATTCCGGCAACGGCGCGGAGGAGCTGGCCCTCTCGCGCATGCTCTTCCGCATCCTCCTCATCGCCATGCTGGGGCTCATCCTGATCATCGCCACCGGCCTGGGCCTCTCCATCGTCGTCGGGTACGGCTTCTTCTCCACGGCCTGGCTCACCGTCAAGCACATGGCCTTCGTCGCCATGATCCTCAACACGGCGCACATTCTGTTCATCATGCGGCTGCTGAACCGGGAGTTGTCCGCCGTCTCGGCCCCCCCGGTTCCCGAATCGGTGCGCGCCCTCGTCGAGCGGCGGAAGCCCTTCGGGCTCTTCAACGAGATCATGACCGGCGTCATCATCCTGTCGGCCGTGTTCCGGTTTTGAAGCGCGGGGCGGCGGCGCCATGAACGTCTACCTGAGCGGCTGGTTCGCCGGGCTTTCCCTGGCCGGAATGGGCCTCGCCGCCTGGCTGTGCCACCTGGGCTTCCGCCGCCTGGCCGTCCGCTACGGCGCCGAGGACCTGACCACCCCCCCCGGCGTTCTCCGCATCCTCTTCCCCACCCTTCTCGCCCTCTGGGCCTACCTGATCGGCGCCATGGCCACATCCCTCGCCTGGCGCATCTGGCCCGACCTCTCCTCCCTGCCGGCGTCCCTGACCGCTCCGCTCGGCATCCTCGGCCTCGCCGTCGCCGTCTACTTCCTTCTGCGGGGGTATTGAGGTTAACGCGGGAGGTGGGGGAAAAACCGGGTCCATCAAAATATCTTTCGCCTACAACTCACCAATCTCCGGAATCTCGTCGCTCTCCTCTTCGTCCGCCAAGGGAATGATTCCGCATTCCTGGCAAGCGTAAAGAATGCTCTCCATCGAAATCCCTTTTTCTTTTTCCTTGCGGATCCACTCTTGCAGTCTTTGGGTCAGAGCGGCTTGTTCCTCTTTGCTAAACGTCGGCTCCTGGTTCATCGATCCGAGATCTCCCTTCACTGTCCAAGTTATGAAGTTCCGACCTCCCGCGGCCCCTCGGGCATGCGGAAGGGGCGCGCGGATTCGAAGGCGCGCGCGCCGCGCCCTTAATCCTTCCACGCCCGCCCGGTGAGGAGGCGCCAGGCGCTGCGGTAGGCGATCTGGGGGCGCGCGGAGGGGGTGAGCGCGCCCAGGACGCGGCTGCGGAAGCCGCGCATGCGCTCCAGGTAGCGGTCGGGATGCGCCCCGCCTCCTCCGCTTCCGGCGCCGAAGCGGCCCGAGCGCGCCTCGAGCATGGCGCGCCACTCGGGCGAAACCTCCCCGTCGGGGTCGTAGAAGACGAGCGGGCGGTGGCGTACGGCGAGGCGATCCCCCGCGGGAATTCCTTGGGCGTGGACGAAGAACAGGCCGGGGCGCCGCTGGGAGAGCGCACGCAGGAGGCCGTGGCCGTAGCCGGGCAGGCGGTCGGGCCGGAGGATGCGCCCGGCGCCCGTCCAGACGACGCGCGCGCCGGGATGGGCGCGAAGGAGGCGCTCGAACCGGCCGAGGGTTTCGTCGTCCGGGTCCATCCGGATCCAGAGGGGGACCTTGCGCTCGGCGGCGAGGCGGAGGAGGGCCTCGAACGTCCCCCCCGCCAGGGGGACGGAGATCTCCTTCCCGCCCGCGCCGATGGGGGGGAAGGCGCGGAGGGTGAGGCGGCCGATCCCGAAGGCGCCGCGCGCGAGCCGGCGGCGCGTCTCCTCGAGGAAGGACCCTCCCTCGCGCGCCCAGGCGTCTCCCCGCCCCTCGGCGGTGAGGGGGATGAACCGCCCCGGGCGCCGCCGCACGGCCGCTTGGATGACGGCCTCGCGCGGGGAGGTGAGGGCGGCGAGGGCCACCCCGGCGCGGTCCATGGCGCGGACGATGCCGGGGAGATCCGCCTCCCGGCCGAGGGAGAGATCGAGATCGATGAGGGGGAGCGTCCCCGCCTTCAGGAAGGCGCGGAGGGTTTTCTCGTAGAGGGCGAGGCGGGCGTCCCTCGTGCGCGGCGGCGTCTTGACGGCGGGAATCTCGGGCGCGCATCCGGCCCCCAGGAGGGCCCAGGCGAGGAGGGCGAGGGCGAGGAGGGCGAGGCGCAGCGCCAGGCCGAATCCGCTGAGGGGCTTTTTTTCGGGATGGCGCAGCTTCCGCATTCCCAAGGGCTCCGCGGGCGCAGGCATCGCCGCCTAATCGCCCAGGATGGCGACGGCGCGGATGTGGGCGCCCGTCGCGCCCACCCAGCGCATGGGGAGCATGCTCGCGGTGAAGCCGTGCGCGCGGGGGATGGCCCCCAGGTTGCACAGGTTTTCGATGTGCCAGTACGCGCGCTTCTGATAGAGGCGGTGGCAGGGGAAGGGGTCCTTCCGGGCCATCATCTGGGCGACGGGAAGGTCGAGGGTGGGGGCGTCGATGCCCATGACCTGGACGCCCCGGTCGATGAGCCATTCGGCGCTCTCGGCCACCATGCCGGGGTGGTCGGTCAGGTAGCGGGGCTCGTCGTTGTAGTCGGCCGCGCCCGTCCAGATGAGGACGATCTCCCCGCCCTCGAGGGCGTAGCTCTCCTTTTCGAGGGCGGCCTCGAGGTCCTCGATTCCGATCACCTCGCCCGGCTTCTTGTGGCGCAGGTCGAGGCGCAGGCCCGGCGCGTAGCATTTCTCGAGGGGGATGGCGTCGGCGTCATCGCCCACCACGCCGCCGTGGTTTCGGGCGTCGATGTGGGTGCCGGTGTGCTCGCTGAAGATGCAGACGCTGTGGGCGAAGAGCTCGGGGAAGCCCCACTTGTCGGTCCCGATGCGCTGGGCCGACTCGAAGGTGTCCTCCACCAGCTTGATCAGGGGCTGAACCGTGCCCGGGTAGTACTGCATCCGCTGGTGAACGGGCATGGAAAGATCGATGATCCGGGGCATTCGGTTTTCCTCCTTGATGGGTGTTTCTTCCGCCGCGGGAGATCTCTACTCCTCCGGCGCCCACTTGGCGAAGTCGAGCCACCAGCGCTCGCGCTTGAGGTCCTTGAGCTTCTCGCGCATGGCGGCGCTCCGCGGGGTTCCGAAGGCGGCCTCGGTCCAGGCCTCCGTGCCGAGCGGCGCGAGGGTGGACATCTCGATGTAGGACATGTAGGCCCGCTCGTCCGAGCGGGTTCCCTGGATCTTCGACTCCGCGGTCTTGACCTCAGAGAGCCTGTCGAACTTCCGGTAGAGGCGCGCGCGCAGCACCCCCTCCACCCCGCACAGGCGCGGGAGGTGCTCCTCGCGGTACCAGGCGATGAGCTCCTCGTCCGCCCCGGGCTCGCCCGTGGAGTTCAGCCGCACGGCGTAGGCGTAGGGCGCGTCGAAATCGGGCGCGGCGCCGCTGGAGGCGAGGAGCTCGTAGACGGCGCGCTCGGCGTCCCGGATGAAGGACATGCTCTCCCGGGTCCAGGGCGTGGGGTTGTTCAGGGAGTTGAGGTAGTAATCGCTCCCGAAGGCGTCGAGGTCATCGCCCTCGAAGATGTTCAGGACGTCGTGATGCTCGGTGTCGTCCTCGGCCTGATAGCGGTGCAGCGCCCGGAAGCCCGGGCCCAGGAGGCGGTCGGTCGAGTGCTCGCAGTTGTGCCACTTGCGGAACGCCTCACGGCGATCCCGGGGAACGTTGATCCAGATGGCGACGAGCGCCTGCGCCTCCGCTTTCGGCATTCGGGGTTTCTCCCTTCGATTTCCCTACGGCCCGAGGATCTCGATGAGGTTCCCGTCGGGGTCCTTGAGGAAGACCATCTGTATCTCGGGCGTGCGGCGGATGGGCGCGCTCAGGAACTC
>JAZGDQ010000485.1:0-9634 GCA_036477985.1 bacterium | reverse complement strand
GCCAGAAGAACGGGGCGCTGCCCACCCAGAACGGGCGCGAACCCGGGAACCGCCTCCTCGCCGAGGCGCGCATCGCCCGGCGGGCGGACGCCCTGATCGCCTCCTCGCCGACCGAGGCGGCCCAGCTTCGCCGCTATCTGGGCGCGAAGGAGGCCCGGACCCACATCGTACCTTGCGGGGTGGACCTGCAGCGGTTCGTCCCCCTGCCGCGGGGGCCGGCGCGCGCCCTCCTCGGCCTGCCCGAGGACACCATGTTCATCCTGAGCGTGGGACGGGTGGAGCCGATCAAGGGCCTGGACCGGCTCGTGGAGGCGCTGGCCGCCCTCAAGGCCATGCGGCCGGACCTCCCCGTGCGGGCGATCCACGTGGGCGGCGCCATCCGCGCGGAAAGCCTCATAGGGAACGGGCGCGGCTACGCGCCGGAGGACTTCGCCTCCCCCCTCCAGCGGGCCGAGGTGCGGCGCGTCCTTCGCCTGGCCAAGAAGGCCGGGATCGCGGACAGGCTTCGCTTCGCGGGGGCGAAGACCCAGAAGGAGTTGACGGCCTATTATTCCGCCGCCGACGTCCTGGCCATTCCCTCCCGGCACGAGACGTTCGGCATGGTCTCGCTCGAGGCGGCCGCGTGCGGCCTCCCGGCGGTGGCCTTCGAGGTGGGCGGCCTTCCCCAGGCGATCGAATCCGGAAGAAGCGGGCTCCTCATCCCCGACGGCGACGCCGCCGCCTTCTCCCGCGCCCTTCTGTCCATGTGGGAGGCGCCCGAAACACGGGCCCGGCTCGGAGAGCGGGCCCAGGAGCGGGCGCTGAACTTCCCCTGGTCCGCAATCGCCTCAAAGGAGATGGTGATTTGGAACGGCTTGCTCCAAAACCGGCGTCCGCCGGCCGAAGACATCCCGAACGGTTCTTATCCGGAGGGAGCCCCGCTGCGCGAGGCCGTCACCCCGGCTTGAGGTGCGCGGCATGATTCGCTCCGAGTTCAAGAACATCCTGACCTTCCTGGCGCATCCAGACGACACCGAGCTCAGCGCGGGGGGCAGCATCGTCCGCTGGGTCGAGGACGGCGCCGTGGTGCGCGTGGTCATTTGCACGAACGGCGACAAGGGAACCAAGGAGGACATCACTCCCTTCCGGCTCGCCGAGATCCGCGAGGCCGAGCAGCTCGCCGCCTCGAAGATCCTCGGTGTGAAGGAAACCATATTCCTCCGCCACCGGGACGGGGAGCTCGAGAACACCCGTGCGTTCTGCAACCAGCTCGCCTTCCTCATCCGCCACTACAAGCCGGACACCATCGTCACCCACGATCCCCACCGCACCCACTACCAGCATCCCGATCACCAGGCCATCGGGCTCGCGACCTTCCGGGCGATCATCTACGCCCGCGACCACCACTTTTTGCCCGAGCTCACCCACGCCGGAATCGGCGCGCACCACACCAACGTCCTCCTCTACTCGAACACGCTGACGCCCAACTTCTTCGTCGACACCTCCAGCGCCGCCGAGAAGAAGGCGGCGGCGATCTGCGCCCACAAGAGCCAGATCAAAAACCCCGCCCACACGCGGAAGCGGGTCCTCCAGCGCGGACGGTCATCGGGCGCCCTCGCCGGGCTGCCGCTGGCCGAGGCCTTCACCATCACGCGAATGCGCTGAGCGCAGGCGGATGCGCTGAGCGCAGGCGAATGGGCTGAGCGCCCCGAAAATCGGGAGAGGGCGGAGATGCCCTTCGGCGACTGGACGCCCGAGGAGAAGGCCGGCCAGCACATCGTGGCCGGCTTCGAGGGCCTCGCGCCGCCGGCCTCCCTCCTCGAGCGCATCCGCGCGGGCCGGGCCGGGGGCGTCATCCTCTTCCGGCGCAACATCGAGAGCGCCGAGCAGACGCTCTCCCTCACCCACGCCCTCCAGCGCGCGGCGGCCGAATCCCCCCGGCGCCTCCCCCTCCTGATCGCCATCGACGAGGAGGGCGGGCGCGTGAGCCGCCTTTCGGAGGACTTCACCCGCTTCCCCGCCGCCCGCCTCTTCGGGCGCCTCGGGGACCCCGGCCTCGTCCGCCGGGCCGCCGCCGCCACCGCGGCCGAGCTGCGCGCCGCCGGCGTCAACATGAACCTCGCGCCCGTCCTCGACGTCCTCACCAACCCGGCCTGCACCGTCATCGGAGACCGCGCCTTCGGGGAGGAGCCCGCCCTCGTCGGGGAGATGGCCGCCGCCGCCGTCTCGGGCCTTCAGGCCGGCGGGGTGGCCGCCGCCGCGAAGCACTTCCCCGGAATCGGGGACATGGCCCCCGACCCCCATGAGGAGCTGCCCGCGTGCGATCTGCAGGAGGCGGACCTCCGCGCGCGCGAGCTGGCCCCCTACCGGCGGGCGCTCGCCCCCGATCTCCCCGCGGGTCCCGCCGCCGCCGTCCTGGTGGCCCACGCCGTCTACACCCGGATCGATCCGGATCGCCCGGCCTCCCTCTCGGGGCGCATCGTCCGGGGCCTCCTGCGCGAAGGGCTCAACTTCGGCGGGCTCGCCCTCACCGACGACCTGGAGATGGGGGCCATCGAAGACCCCGCCGGGAGCGCAATGGAGGCCGTCGCCGCCGGAGAGGACGTTGCCCTCATCTGCCGCACCGAGAAGATCCAGGAGGGGGCGTTGGAGCGGATCGCACGGGCGCTTCGGGAGGGGGAGATCCGCCCCGAGGCGGAGGACGCCTCCCTCGGGCGGATCCTCGCGGCCAAGGCCCGCTTCGCGGGAGCGGCCGGGGACTTCGCGGGGGCGGACAGCCTCGCCCGCCGGCAAAGGGAGCGGGAGGCCGTCGTGGGGCGCCAATCCCACCGCGCCCTCCGGGAGGAGATCGAGCGCCTCATCCAAAATATGAAATAGGTGAAATAACCGAAAAGCGATACTATTTGAACTCACAGTCCGGGAAAGGGATTCTGGCGGAATCCGGGTCGCCGAGTCCTGCAACCTCTTGCAAGGGGCCGGAAAACGTGGTCTAAAACTCTGTGTGGATCAACATTCCGGGATTCGCAATTTCGAAACAGGCGCGGCACCTTGGTTTTTCAACATGGGGCCAAAACGGCCCAAACCGTGACCCAGGTCACAGCAAGGGGGCGCGGTTTCGATCTAGTCTCAGACTGACGCGAATTGGTTCGGCCCATCCATTCCCGATAGATGAGGCGGAATCCAGCGGTGGCGAAAATCCTCATTGCGGATCGCGACGAGACCCTGCGGAATCTGATCGAGGAAGTTCTCGTCCGTGACGGCAACGAAGTCGGCCACGTCGATGACGGCACCGACGCCTTCTACGCCATTCGGGACGACAACTACGACCTCGTCATTCTCGAATACAAGATGCCCTCCTTGACGTGCCTCGAAATCCTCGCCCGGCTCCAGATGGAGAACGCCCTCGTCCCCCCCACCATGATCCTCAGCACGAAGGGATCGGCCGACGTCATCCGGGAGTGCATCGAGGCGGGCGCGCGGGACTTCGTCCTCAAGCCGGTCGAAATGCCCGTCCTGATCCAGCGGATCAAAAAACTGTTGAAGAGATAGTGAAATAGCGGCGGGACGAAGGGGGAACATCCCCCCCGGCAGGATGCGTGCGCCCATCGGGCGGCGCGCGCCCCTCAGACGTTGAAGCGGACGCGGAAGATGTCCCCGTCCCGGACCTCGTATTCCTTCCCCTCCAGGCGCAGGGTCCCCCGATCGCGCGCGGCGGCCATCGAGCCCGCCTCCATGAAGCTCTCGTAGGAGATCACCTCGGCCCGGATGAAGCCCCGCTCCAGGTCGGAGTGAATCACCCCCGCGGCCCGCAGGGCGCGCGTCCCCCCCCGAATCGTCCAGGCGCGCACCTCGTCCTCCCCCACCGTCAGGAAGGAGCGCAGGTCCAACAAGGAGAATGAGGCCCGGATCACCCGCTCGCGCGCGGGGCTCTCGAGGCCGTAGTCGCTCAGGAAGTCGGCCATTTCCTCATCGGGAAGCTCGGCGAGCTCCTCCTCCAGCCGGGCGCACAGGACGACGGGGGGCTCTTCGCCCTCGGCCGGCTCCACGCCGAGGGCCGCGGGCGCCTCCCCGGCCTGCTCCTCGCCCACGTTCACCACGACGAGGAGCGGCTTGGCCGAGAGGAAGCCGAAGCCGCGCAGCCGGAGACTCTCTTCCGCCGAAAGCCCCTGGGCGGAGACGGGCGCCCCCTCCCCCAGGGCCGCCTCCACACGCCGGAGCAGCGCCAGCTCGGCCTCCTCCTCCGGGTCCTTCTTCTTCAAGACCGACTTCTCGAGACGCTCCACCCGGTTCTCCACCACCGACAGGTCGCGCAGGATGAGCTCGAGCCGGCCGTCCTCCAGGTCGCGCGCCGGGGTCACGCTCTGGCGCGGGTGGGGCACGCCCGGGTCCGCGAACCCGCGCACCACGAGGAGGAGGGCGTCCGCCCCCTCCAGCGCCGGATGAATCGCCTCGGCCTGCGCCCTTCCGCTCTCGCTCCCCTCCAGGGCGGGCACGTCGGCGAAGTCGACGGTGGCGTAGACGGTCTTCTTGGGCCGGAAGACGGCGGCGAGACCGTCCACGCGCGGGTCGGCCACCTTGGCCACCCCGACGTGGACCTGGGCGGGCCCGTAGCCGCCCGTCCGGGCGGCGCCCCCGGTGAGGGCGTTGAAGAGCGTGGTCTTCCCGCTCGCCGGAAGGCCGACGATTCCGATTTTCAAGGCGAACGCGCCTCCCGGTTGCGAAGAGGAGGAGAGGGGGGAAGTTCCCTACTTCACCAGCTTGATGATGACCTTGCGCACGACCACCGGCTTGCGCGGCCGGTCGCGCCTGCCCCGGGGCACGCGCGAGATGGCGACGGCCACGTCGAGCCCCCTGACCACCCGGCCGAAGACGGTGTGGCGCGAGTCGAGGTGGGGGGTGGGGGCGACGGTGATGAAGAACTGGCTCCCGTTCGTGTCGGGGCCGGAGTTGGCCATGGAGAGAATGCCCGGCCGGTCGTGCCGCAGGGCGGGGTGGAACTCATCCGGGAAAGTGTAGCCCGGCCCGCCGGTTCCGGTCCCGAGGATATCGCCTCCCTGGATCATGAAGCCCGGAATGACGCGGTGGAATATCAGGCCGTCGTAATAGGGGCGCTTCACGAAGCCGCCCGAGCCCGGGTCGCGGAACTTCTTGTCGCCGCGGGCGAGGTCGACGAAGTTCTTCACCGTCCGGGGCGCGCGGTCCTTGAAGAGGCGGATGACGATCTCTCCCATGGTGGTGTCGAAGACGGCGTAGAGGCCGGGGCCGAGGGCGTCTTGCGCGGCGGCGGCGGCGGCCGCGGGGGCGGCGGGGGCGGCGAGGGGGGCGAGGAAGGCCGCGCCGAGGAGGGCGAGGGCGAGAAGTCGTTTCATGGGGCATCTCCTCCATCGGGTGAGCGGGCCGGGGCCGGCTCGAAGGCCCGGGCGCCGGCGGGCGGGCGGGTGGCCAGGCGGCCGGGCGAGGCGCCGCACAAGTCGGCGAGTGTAGGGAAAGGGCGGCGGAAGGGTCAAGAGGGCGAAGGGAGGGTCACAAGGGCGGAGGAGGGGTTAAGAGAGCGGAGGGAGGTCGGTTCACGTAGATGGGGCTGGACCACGCCTGGCCGCCGTCGAGCTGGAGGACCCGCACCCAGTAGGGGCTCCGCCCGCCGGGGGCGGCCTCGTCGGTGTAGTCGAAGACCGCGCTCCACTCGGAGAGCGCCGGGGCCGTCTCGCTCACCTCGACCCGGATGTTCACGCCCCCCCCGGGGAAGACGCGCGGCTCGGGGCCGATTTCGCCGAGCGGCGCCCGGAAGCGCACGGGCCCGCTGAAGAAGGTGAGGGCCGCCCCGGCGGGCGCGTCGACGTCGAGGAGCACCCCGTCCGGGTCCCCCGAGGTGGCGGTCGAGAACCGCAGCACCTTGTTCGACACCCGCCGGATCGCGTCGTCGTACTGGTCGAGGGCGTAGGGGGCGAAGGAGACGATCCGCCCGCGGTCGAGCGAGATCCCCCCCTCCCAGTTCACCTTCTTGTCCCTGCCGCTCTTTTGGCTCACCCCGCTCCATTGGACCCGGATGCGCCGGACGGGGGCGGGCGCCCCGCCGGGCCGGTTCAGCGGGTGGCGGTGAACCGTCTCCGCCCCGCGGCGGATCTCCACATCGAGCAGGGGGGCTGTGCCGTGCACCTCGACCGAGAGGGTGGGAGGGCCCGTGAGGTCGATCTCCTCCCCCATCCACCGGCCGCCGCAGGAGACCTTGAGGAGGATGCGCTCTCCGTTCGTGGCGTAGGTCCGGCGGGCCCGCATGGCCTCCCAGACCGCCTCGCGCGTCAGCTCCCCGGCGTAGAGGCCGAGCAGCCCGCCGCGCACGTCGAAGGTGACGACATCGTTCGTCCGCCGGTTGGGATACACCAGACCGGGGCGGCCGGTGTGGTCGTCGCTCCCGCCGGTGAAGCCCACCGTCAGGCCCCTCTCCAGCACCTCCTCGGCGAACCACTCGAAGGTTCCGTGGTGGGAGTGGACCTCGGCGAGGCGGACGAACTCGGGGTCGAAGAAATCGAGGTTGCAGGCGCGCCCCCCGACGTGGGCGACGGCCATGACGTCCTTGCGGCCGCGGAAGGTCTCCCAGAGCCGGGAGATGGGGAAGCGGTCGGTCTCCAGGTCGGAGAGATCCTCGATTCCGGCGTGGGAGCTTCGGTGAATCTGCGCCGAATCGCCCGAGAAGTAGATGTTGTAGTCCCCGCCCCCCGAGCGTGTGCCCGACCACTCGTAGCCGAGGAGGGTGACGAAGCGCCCGGGCTCGTTGAAGGCCCGGCAGGCGTCGATGACCTCCTGCCAGTCCTCCTTGCGGACGCGGAAGTCGTTCCCCTGCCAGGCGGCGAAATCCACCCCGGCGCGGTCGCGGGCGAACCGGAAATACTCCTCCACCGTGCCCGTTCCCACCGTGGAGCGGGTCTGGCCGTGTATGTCCCCCCAGAGGAGGGCGTAGCGCTCTTCCTCGGGACGGGGACATATCGGGGGCCCCAGGGCCGAGACGCCGCACCCGTCCTCGAGCCGGAGGCGGTAGGGCCCCGCCCCGTGGAGGCGGAAGCCGCCCACCCGGCCGGCGCCGCCCTCGGCCTCCCCCAGGTCGATCCCGGAGGGAATCTCGTCCCCGGCCGCGGCGGACGATTCGTCCGGAGCCAGGAGGACTCGCCCCCGGAACTCCCCGGCCGGGTTCCCCCAGCTGTCCACGGCGCGGACGAGGGCCTCGAAGGGCGTCCCGCGCACGGGCCGCTGGGGGCAGACGAGGTGGAGGGCCTCGGCGGCCCCCCCGACGACGCGCACCTCGGGGTTCTCGGGAAGCTCGTAGTAGTGCTTCCGGTTGAAGGTGTCCACGACGACCTTCAGGGTGTGGCGCTCCTCGGGGAAGGTCTGGGCGCGGATTCCCGGCCCGCCCCCGCTCGTGTCCCCGAGCGTCACCTCGACCTCGTCCCCCGGACAGAGGTAGGAGCGGGCGATCCGCACGGCGATCGCGCTCCGCCAGTCGTCGAGGTGGCCCTGCTCCTGGTAGGAGAGGGCGAGGCCGACCTCGGGGTTCGAGCAGCGGGCCGTGACGTAGCCCGAGGCGGCGGGGTCGGTGAACTGGGGAAGCTCCATGTCGCAGGCGAGGCGCCGGCAGATGAGGATGCACGCCCCCTCGTCCACCCCGTGCACGCCCGCGGTGAAGATCACCTTGAGGGTGACAAAGCTCCCGGCGACGATGTCCGCGCCGGGCTCGATCCGGGCCGAGCCCACGTCGAACCGGTAGGGATCGAGGCGCTGGTCCATCAGGCCGCTACTCCGCTTTTGGAGGATTCAAGGCAGGAGAGGGTTTCACCTTTGGCGGGGCGCGGCGGGAGGAGGGCTCAGGCGCCCTCCAGGCTCCCCACCTCTCCGCGGCGGGCGCCGGCCTCCAGGGCGAAGACCCGCGCCTCGTCCACCAGGCGCGCGAAGAGGTGCGCGGCCCGGCGGCTCTCCCCGTAGCCGTGGACGGTCATGGATTCGGGGTGCCACTGGACGCCCAGAACGAAGCGGTGGGAGGGCACCTCGACGGCCTCGACCACCCCGTCCGCGCTGCGGGCGGCGAGGCGCATCCCCGGGGCGAGGTCCTTGACGGACTGGTGGTGGGCGCTGTTCACCCGGTGGGGGCCCGGCCCGATGATCTCCTCCAGGAGGGAGGGGAGCACCTCGACCTCGTGGAAGGTGTATGTGGCCTTCTTCTCGTCCTCGGGCTTGTGGGGCAGGGCGCCGGGCACCTGGGCGGGGATGTCCTGGAACAAGGTTCCGCCGGCGGCGACGTTGAGCACCTGCATCCCCCCGCATATTCCGAGCTGGGGGATGTCCCGCCCGAGGGCGGCGCGGCTGAGGGCGAGCTCGAACCCGCCCCGGCGCGGATTGTCCGGCCCGCACTCGGGCAGGCGTTTTTCTCCGAAGGTCTCCGGGTCCAGGTCGTGCCCCCCGCCCGAGATGATGAGGGCGTCGATCCCCTCCAGAAAGGCGAGGGCGTCGGACTCATCGACGGTGGGCAGGAGGAGGGGGACGCCCCCCGCCTTGCGCACGGCCTCGACGTAGGCGCCCATGAGAACGTGGCGGTCGCGCTGATGGGGGGACTCGGGAAAATTGCGGCGGGTGAGATCGCAGGTGATGCCGACGCGGGGGCGGCTCATGGGCCCACCTCGAAAACATGATGAAAAAAATACTGCCCACCGCCATTCTAGAGATTCAGGAGAAGAGATGCCAGCGGCAAAATGCATTCCGCGCGCGCGAAGGCGGGCCGCAGCGCGGAAGCGGGCCGCAGCGCGGAAGCGGGCCGCAGCGCGGGAGCATGCCGCAGCGCGGGAGCATGCCGCAAGCGTGGAGGCGGAGCGCGCCCGCCATCTCTCCCCCCGGGAAATCCCCCGCGCCTTCCTGGACCCTCCGCGCCGGGAATCCTATAGTCTAGGCCGGAGGTGGCCCTTGTTCCGGCTCTATCTCACCCGTCTCATCCTGCCATTCCTCTTCGTGGTCGGGATGATGGCCATACCCTTCATATGGCTGCCCGATTTTGGGCCGCCCGAGGAGGGCGCGGCGATCTCCTCCCGCGCCGGCGCCCCCGTCCCCCGCGCCGGGGCCCCCGCACCGCCGGCCGGGGAGAAGGGCCGGGCGCGCCCCACCCCTCCTCCCTTCCAGCGCGCCATGACGCTGGGCTTCCTGCTCATTCTGATCTCGGTCACGGCCGGGGGGGTGATGCTCTACGGCATCACCCGGCGGCAGACGGCGAGCTGGCGGCGGCGCTTCGCCCCCCGGCCGCAAAAAGAGCGTCCCCCGCGCACCCCCCCGCCGCCCGCGGATGAGCCGGAATAACGGGCCGCCCGCCCCGGCCGGCTGGGCCGCCGCCGTGTTTCTCGCGGCGGGGTTCTCCGTGGCGGCCTGGGCGGGGGGGACGATCGCCACCAAGATCGCCGTCGGCCAGCTCGACCCCGTCCTGGTCGGGATGCTCCGCACCTGCCTCGGCGCGGCGGGCGCGGCAGCTCTCGTCCTCGCGATGGGCATTCCCCTCCCCCGCACCCGCCCCGAGCTCTGGCTGCTCTTCGTCTCCGGCTTCGGATGCTTCGTCCTCTTTCCCGTCCTCTTCAGCATGGGGATGCGCGGGACCACCGCCTCCCACGCGGCTCTCATCTTCGCG
>JAZGDQ010000484.1:0-8544 GCA_036477985.1 bacterium | reverse complement strand
CCGTACAATTCCCCGGGCTCTCGCCCGATATCCGCCCCTAAAGCTACGTTCACCCGAACTATTACAGTCAGTTGTCGAGATTATTCAGACTTCGCTTTAAGGGAGCTCGCCGCCTGGGAGGCTCACTCGCCGAACTCCCGGCGGGAGATGAGATCGCGCAGGATCTCGCTCGTCCCCTCCCCGATGGTGAGGAGGCGCGCGTCCCGCCAGAAGCGGCCCGCCGGGCACTCGTCCATGTAGCCGTAGCCGCCGTGGACCTGGATGCTCCGGTCGCAGACCCGGAGGGCGGCCTCGGTGGCGAGGAGCTTGGCCTGGGCCGCCTCTCGGCGGCACTCCGCGCCCGCGTCGTGGAGGCGGGCCGCACGGCCGACCAGCTCCCGGGCGGCGGCCAGCTCGATGGCGCACTCGGCCAGCATCTCCCGCAGCCCCCCGAACTCGCCGATGGGGCGGCCGAAGGCCTCCCGCTCGCTCGCGTGGTCCAGGGCCGCCTCGAGGGCCCCCTGGCCGAGCCCCGCCGCAATCGCCCCCACACCGATGCGCCCGCCGTCGATGACGTACATGGACTGCGCAAAACCCTCCCCCTCGGCCCCCAGAAGGCGGGAGGCCGGAATCCGGCACCCGGTGAAGACCACCTCGGCCGTGTCCATCGAGCGCATCCCGAGCTTTCCGTGGAGGGGGCGGCTCTCGCGGCCCGCATCGGCGGCCTCGACCGCGAAGGCGCTGATACCCCCTTTCCCCTCCCCCGTCCGGGCCATGACGACGAGCACCGAGAAAAGACTCCCCTGGGAGATGAACATCTTCACGCCGTCGAGGCGGTAGGCGTCCCCCTCCCGCACGGCGCGGCACCGCAGGGCGGCCGCATCGCTCCCGCACCCGGGCTCGGTGAGGGCCCAGGCGCCGAGGGCCCCCTTCGTCAGGGGGGGGACCCACTCCGCGGCCTGCGCCTCCGTGCCGGCGTGGAGGATGTGCGACGCCGCGAGGCCCCCCGAGGCCCCCACGGTGAGGGCGAAGCTCCCGTCCACCCGGCCCAGCTCCTCCAGGACGAGCTGGGTCCCGAACAGCCCCGTCCCCGCGCCCCCGAACCGCTCGGGGATCCCCACACCGATCAGCCCGAGGCCCGCGGCCTCCCGGTAGAGGTCTTCGGGGAAGGCGCCCGAGCGGTCCCGTTCGGCGGCCCCCGGGCGGAGGCGCTCCTCGGCGAACTGGCGGGCGAGGGCCCGGAGCGCCCCCTCGGTCTCGCTCAGCTCAGGATGGGTGGCGATGGCCATGGGGAGCTCCGGAAGAGGGAAGGTCCGATCCTGAATTCAGTATAGTCCCTCGCCCGGAGGGTCTCCACACCGGGGCGGGCGGTGCGGGGCGGAGGACCCTAGAACCCGTATTCGGCGAAGGCCAAGAGGGCCTCGCCCACCGCCTCCGGCCCGGCGGGCGCCTTTTTCTCCTCCGCCTCCCCCTCCTCCTCCCGGGAGGGCGGATCATCCGGGGGCAACCCTCCCCTTCCCTTCCGGGCGCGCTCCTCCTCCCATCTCTCCCGCTCGGCCGCTCCCCCCACCGGGGCAGCGCCCTTGCCCCTCAGGCGGCGCACGTCCACCGCCCAGGGGAGCCCATCGGGAACGGCCGCGCGCAGGGCGGCGAAGTCCACCCGCCCCTCGCCGGGCGGAAGGTGGTCCCGCGTCCCCAGGGCGTCGTGAAGCGTCCCCCCGCGAATGTGGGGGGAGAGGCGCTCGATGACGAGGGGCCCTTCGATGAGGCCGAGCTGGGCGTGGACCCCGGCGTGCCCGGCGTTGTGCCAATACCCGAGGGGGGCGCCCTCGAACTCCCGGATCAGATCCTCCGCCTCCCGGTAGCTGGGGTAGGCCCGCACGTCCCGGCCGCTCTCGAGGCAAAGCGTCACCCCGTAGCGCTCGGCCTCGGGGAAGAGGCGCTCCAGCAGCCGCCGCGCCGCTTCCCGGACAGGGCCCGCCCGCCCGGCGCGATCCGCCAGAATCTCCCCGGCGCGCTCCACCCCCTCCTCACTCTCGGGCAGGCGCTCGCGCCGCCAGAGGCCGGCGAGCTCCTCCATCGGGTCCTCCATCCCGACCGCGCCCAGGCGCAGGATCCAGAGGCGGCAGCCGAGGGTGTCGGCGAGGGGGAAGCAGGCCGCGAGGGCATCGGCGCCTACGTCTCCGGATTCCGGCGGGGGCCAGACGGGCGCGGGCACGGGGGGGCGCATCGCAAGGGGAAGGAAGGCGCCCGAGGGAGGCCGCAGCGCGGGGAGGAGATGCGCCCACCAGGGGGCCGGTATCGCTTCGTCGAGAAGGAGGGCCGAGGCCCCCGCCGCCTCGCAGGCGCCGAGCCAGCGGGCCGCCGCCTCCCGGCTCTCGCTCTCCCCCCGGGCGAGGGACCCGCCCGCATCGGGGCGCAGGAAGGCGGTGTGGAGGATCAGCACTCGTCGAAGGTTTTGTTCACCCGAATCGGCCCCTTGTAGCCGGGCAGGTTCGCCACGTAGGGGCAATCCTCGGGAAGGCCGCCCATGAGGATGATCTCCGGGCCGATCGGCATGCACAGGGGCTCGCGCTCGAAGCGATCCGCATAGCAGTTGCAGCGAAGGGTCTCGGGATCCAGAAAGGAGCACATGCTCGTCAGGCTGAGCAGCCGCGGGCCCGACCACATCTTGTCGGCGCAGCACTCCCCGCACCCGGTGCAGAGGGCCTCCCATTCGGGCGTGCCGGGAGGGGGAAGGTTTTCGCGCATCCATTTCTCGATGCGCCGGTAATCCGCCTTCGAGTGCACGGCGTGGCCGAAGGCGATCCGCTCCGTGTCCTCCTTCTTTCCGTTCCGCCCGACTCGGCCGTTCCGCGAGGCGGCGCCCCGCCCATTGCGCGCGAGAGATTCTCCCGCGGCGCCGGACTTCTTCTCGCGGGAGGCCGCCATTTTGCGGGAGCGGACGGCGGAGGCTCGATTCATCTTTCCCTCTCTCAGCGGTTCCGGAAGCTCGGCTCGCGTTTTTCGATGAAGGCGTTCAGCCCCTCCCGCGCGTCCTCGGCGGTGAAGGCGAGGCCGAAGAGATCGGACTCGAGCGCGAGGCCGGCCTCGAGGCCGCCCTCGAGGCCGCCGTGGGAGGCCCGGAGGATGAGCGCGAGCGCGGGGGCGCTCTTCGCGCAGAGCCGCCGGGCCAGGTCGCGCGCCTCCTCCATGAGCCGGTCGGGGGCCACCACCTTGTTGACCAGGCCGATGCGGAGGGCCTCCTCGGCGCCGATCATCTCGCCCGTCATGTTCATCTCGAGCGCCCGCCCCAGGCCGACGAGGCGGGCCAAGCGCTGGGTTCCTCCGTAGCCGGGCATGATCCCCAGGTTGATCTCGGGCTGGCCGAAGCGGGCCGTCTCCGAGGCGTAGCGGATGGAGCACGCCATGGCCACCTCGCAGCCCCCGCCCAGGGCGAAGCCGTTCACGGCGGCGATGGAGGGCTTCCCCATGGTCTCGAGGTCGCGGAGGATCTTCTGTCCCCCGCGCGAGAGGGCGGACGCGCCGCGCGGATCCTGCTCGGCGAGGCGGCGGATGTCCGCCCCGGCCACGAAGGCCTTCTCGCCCGCCCCGGTGAGGAGGAGGACCCGAATCGTCGGGTCCTCCTTCACGCGCCCCACCGCGTCGGCGAGCTCGGCCATGGTCTCGGCGCTCAGGGCGTTGAGCACCTTGGGGCGGTTGAAGGTGAGGGTCGCGACCCCCTCCTCCGCCTCGAACAGGATGTTTTCGTACTCCAAGGCTGTCGCCCCCGCTTTCTCCGGCCTCGAACCGCCCCCGCCCGTTAGGCGGGGAAGGCCTCGACGATGACCGAGAGGCCCATGCCGCCGCCGATGCAGGCGCCCGCCAGGCCGTACTTCCCCCCCCTGCGGCGCAGCTCGTAGAGGATGGTGAGGGTGAGCCGCGCGCCGCTCGCGCCGACGGGGTGGCCGATGGCGATGGCCCCGCCGTTCACGTTCGTCTTCTCGCGCGGCAGGCCCAGCTCCTTCTCCACGGCGAGGTACTGGGAGGAGAAGGCCTCGTTGATCTCGATCAAATCCATGTCGTCGAGCTGGAGGCCCGCCTTGCGCAGGGCGATGCGGCTGCTCTCGGCCGGGCCGATTCCCATGATCTTGGGATCGCACCCCGACACGCCCACCGAGACGAGGCGGCCGATGGGCTTGAGGCCGTTCTTCTCGGCCGCCTCCCGGGAGGAGATGACCATGGCGGCGGCGCCGTCGTTGATCCCGCTCGAGTTCCCGGGCGTCACCACCCCGTCCGCCTTGAAGGCGGGCCGCAGCTTGGCGAGGCGCTCCACCGTCGCGTCGGGGCGGATGTGCTCGTCGCGCTCGAAGGTGATGGACCCCTTGCGCTGCTTCACCTCGACGGGAACGCACTCCTCGGCGAGGCGGCCGCTCTCCCAGCCCGCGTGGGCGCGCTCCTGGCTCAGGGCCGCGAACTCGTCGATCATCTCCCGGTGCAGGTCGTACTTCTCGGCCAGGTTCTCGGCCGTGATGCCCATCTCGATATTCGCGTAGGAGTCGGTCAGCGCGTTGGAGAGGCCGTCCTCCATGGGCGCCTTGAAGAGGGGGATCCCCCACCGGGCGCCGCGGATGACGTGGGGGGTGAGACTCATGTTCTCGGCCCCGACGGCGAGGACGATGTCGGCGTCCCCGGTCATGATCTCCTTCGCCCCGCTCACGATGGCCTGAAAGCCGGAGGCGCACATCCGGTTGACGCAAAAGCCGGGCTTCTCCTTCGGCACGCCCGCGGCGAGGCCGACGTGGCGGCCGATGTAGGCGCCGTCGGCGGCGGACTGAATGACGTTGCCCACGATGGTGTGATCGATCATCTCGGGCGAGACGCCGGCGCGCTCCATGGCCGCCTTTCCGGCGAGGGCGCCGAGCTGGGTGGCGGTCATCTCCTTCAGGGTTCCGCAAAAGGTTCCGAACGGGGTCCGGGCCCCGTCAAGAAAAACGACCTCACTCGGCATCAAACGGCCTCCTCACGCTCAGGGATCGATGGAAAAAATCAAGACTCCGTTTTTCGATTCGCTCCTCACCATACCGCCCCGGAATTTCCGGACGCAAGCGGCGCCCCTCTACATCCAGGAGAGGGGGGTCTTGGCGTCCCCCCCGAGGCGGCGCGCGGCGTCGCGGGCGAAGTAGGTGAGGATGATGTCCGCCCCGGCCCGGCGGATCGAGGTGAGAACCTCCATGAAGGCGCGCTCGCCGTCGATCCACCCGTTGCGCGCCCCCGCGACGAGCATGGCGTACTCGCCCGAGACGTTGTAGGCGCCGACGGGGCAGTCCACCCGATCGCGCACGCGGGAGACGACGTCCAGGTAGGGGAGCGCGGGCTTCACCATGACGATGTCGGCCCCCTCTTCGAGATCGAAGTCCACCTCGCGCATCGCCTCCCGCCCGTTCGCCGGGTCCATCTGATAGGAGCTGCGGTCCCCGAAGGCGGGGGCGCTCTCGGCGGCGAGGCGGAAGGGGCCGTAGAAGCAGCTGAAGAACTTGGCCGAGTAGGCCATGATCGGCGTCTGGGGAAATCCGGCGAAGTCGAGAGCGGTCCGGATGGCCCCGACGCGCCCGTCCATCATGTCCGATGGGGCGACCATGTCGGCGCCCGCGCGGGCATGGCTCACCGCCGTCCGCTCGAGGAGGTCGAGGGTGGGGTCGTTCAGAATGCGGCCCTCTTCGATGACGCCGCAGTGGCCGTGGTCGGTGTACTCGCAAAGGCAGACGTCGGTGATGACGCAAAGATCCGGGAGCGCGTCCTTGAGGGCGCGCACGGCCCTCTGGGTGACGCCCTCCTCGGCGTAGGCCTCCGAGGCGGCGGCGTCCTTGCGGGCGGGGACCCCGAAGAGAATGACGGCCGGAATCCCCAGGTCCGCCACCTCGCGGCACTCCTCGACGAGGCGGTCCACCGAGAGCTGGTGCTGCCCCGGCATGGCGGAGATCTCCTCCTTCACCCCCTCTCCCTCGACGACGAACATCGGGTGCACCAGGTTGTCCACCGACAGGCGCGTCTCGCGGACCAGGCGCCGAAGGCCCTCCGTTTCGCGCGTGCGCCGGGTGCGGTTCGCCACATCCGCGCGCGTGCCCGCGAGCAGGGAGCCGGTCTCGCTCATGACCTCACCTCCTTCAATGATCCCCCGCCAAAGGGTCCGCACTCCCCCAGCTCATGGCCGGATGGAACCGGTAGAAATCCGCAATCTCCCGCGCCAGGGCGCGGACGGTGGACTCGTGGGCCTCGACGTGAAGGGGCAGACCGGCCTCGCGCACGGCCTCGCTCGTCACCGGGCCGATCGAGGCGACCGCCGCCCGGCCCATCGCCTCCGGGAGCCGCTCCGCGCCCACCATCTCCACGAAGTTTCGCACCGTCGAGCCGCTGGTGAAAGTCACCATATCGATCTCTCCCTCGGCCAGCCCCCGGCGCAGGCGCGCCGCCCCCTCGGCCTCGCCCGGGAGGCTCCGGTAGGCCGGGACGGCGTCCACCTCGGCCCCCCGCTCCCGGAGGGCGAGCGGAAGCGTCTCGCGGGCCTCGGCGGCCCGGGGGATGAGGACCCGCTTCCCGGCGAGATCCTCTCCCTCAAGGGCCTCTATCGCTCCCTCGGCCACGTAGCGCTCGGGCACGAGGTCGGCCCGCAGGCGCAGGCGCTCCTCCAGGGCGCGGGCCGTCCCGGGCCCGACGGCGAGGATGCGGCAGCCGGCGGCGAAGGCGCGGGCGTCGAGTCCCCGGGCGCGGAGGCGGTCCGCGAAGAAGCGCACCCCGTTGGCGCTCGTGAACATCGCCCAGTCGTAGTCCCCGAGGCGGCCGATGGCCTCGTCGAGCGGCCCCGCGTCCTCGGGCGGGGCGATTCGGATGGTGGGCACGATGAGGACCTCCGCGCCCGCCTCCTCGAGGCGGTCCGCCAGCTCGCCCGCCTGCTCGCGCGGCCGGGTCACCAGGATGCGCCTCCCGTGGAGGGGGCGGCCCTCGAACCAGTTCAGCTCCCAGCGCAGCCGGCCCGCCTCCCCCACGACGGCCACGATCGGGCCGGACAGCCCGCCGAGCTCGGCCGCTTCCGGGGCCTTCTCCAGGGCGCTCTCGATGACGCGTTGGGCGGGGAGCCCGCCCCGGTCGATGATCACCGTCCAGGTCCCGGGGTCCATCCCGCCCGCCAGGAGGCCCTCGGCCATCTCCCCCAACCGCTCGGCCGCAATGTGGAAGACGATGGCGCCCTCCTCCCGGGCCAGGGAGCGGAAGTCGGGGAGCGCCCCGTACTCCTCCCCCACCACGGTGAAGCGGCTCGTTCCGCCCTGGTGGACCAGGGGGATGCCGGCGTAGGCGGGGGCGGCGAGCCCGAGGGAGACGCCCGGAACCACCTCAAAAGGAATGCCCGCCCGCGAGAGCGCCTTGGCCTCCTCGACCCCCTGGCCGAAGACGAAGGGATCCTCCCGGTGGAGGCGGACGACGGTCTTCCCCTCCTCGGCCAGCTCGATGAGCCGCTCGTGGACGGGCTTCGGATCGGGCGCGCCCGACGCCGCACGGCCCGCCTCGATGCGCAGGCAATCGGGGCCGCAGAGCTCGAGCATCTCGACCGGAGCCGGGGGCTCGAAGACGACGGCGTCCGCGCGCGCGAGGAGGTCCGCCCCCCTCCGGGTGAGGAGGCCCGGATCGCCCGGCCCGGCGCCCACGAGGTGGACGATGCCCGTGTCATACATCGCGAATCTCCGCCAATATCTCGGCCCCCCCGCTGGCGAGGAGACGCGCGCCCAGCGAATCCCCCATCCGGGGCCCCGCTTCGGGAGGGCCCTCCTCCTCCCCCTCGACGATCCGCGCCCCGTCCAGGCTCACCACCAGGGCCTTGAGGAGGAGCCGCCCGCGCCGCATCTCGGCGAAGGCGGCGACGGGGACCTTGCACCCCCCCTCGAGGCGGACCATCACCGCGCGCTCGGCCTCGACGGCCCGCCGCGTCGGGAGATCGTCGAGGGCGCCGATGAGGGCGGCCGTCTCGCCGTCCTCCTCCCGAATCTCCACTCCGATGGCCCCCTGCGCCACGGCGGGGAGCATGAGCTCGGGGGCGAGGCTCTCGGTGATGCGCTCTCCGTGGCCGAGGCGGTTCAGCCCCGCCGCCGCCAGGATGGCCCCGTCCACCTCGCCCTCGGCCACCTTCCGCAGGCGGGTGTCCACGTTCCCGCGCATGTCGACCACATCGAGGTCGCGCCGGTAGCGCCTGAGCTGGGCCTTGCGCCGCAGGCTGCTCGTCCCCACCCGGCTGCCCGGGGGGAGGCCGCGGATGGACTCGCCCCCGCGGGAGACGAGAACGTCCCAGGGCGCCTCGCGGGGGAGGACCCCGCCGAGGACGAGGCCCTCGGGAAGGTCGCCCTGCAGTTCCTTGAGGCTGTGGACGGCGGCGTCCACCCGCCCGGCGAGGAGGGCCTCCTCGATCTCCTTGACGAAGATCCCCTTTCCGCCCACGTCATGGATCGCCCGCTCGAGGATCTCGTCCCCGAGCGTGCGGATGACGACCTCCTCGACTTCGAGGTCCGGGTGCGCCTCCCGCAGGCGGGCGGCCAC